>NZ_RXHQ01000005.1 GCF_004138105.1 Xylanivirga thermophila
CAAGGAAAAAGGAAAAGGCATTGTGTAGTTTTGAGGGTGTAAGAACCTGAGTAAAAAAGTTAATAAATTTTCGGTGGCGATGGCGAAGGGGAAACACCTGTACCCATTCCGAACACAGCAGTTAAGCCCTTCAGCGCCGATGGTACTTGGGAGGAGACTCCCTGGGAGAGTAGGACGCTGCCGGATTCTATATATTCCTCAGTAGCTCAACGGTGGAGCACTCGGCTGTTAACCGAGGGGTTGTTGGTTCGAATCCAACCTGAGGAGCCATTTATTTTTGGTAAAAGTCATGCATATTTATATATGTATGACTTTTTATTTTTGGGAATTTGTATAACAACTGATAATGGAGCAGGATTTTGACCATATCTCTAGAATATAAAAGTGGCTAGTACTATATAATAAAATAAGTACCATAAAAGGGGGAAACTTTATGAAATCAAATAGTAGGTATGTACTCTTTATATTGATGTTATTAACTGTTTCTATTATACTTTCTGGATGTATTCCTGGAGATGGACATAATACTAAGGAGAAACCTGCAGGCTTTTTTTGGGGGATATGGCATGGTTGGCTTGCACCATTATCCCTTATAATAGGGATATTTGATAAAAATATTCGTATCTATGAGATATTCAATAATGGCTGGTGGTATGATTTTGGATTCTATATAGCTATTATAAGTGGGTTTGGTGGTATATCCCTTTTTCGTAAAAAGAGATAAAAACATCCCCCAAATAGTTGGGGGATGTTTTTATCTACAGCATTTTTTCACATATGAATTCCATTTACTTTCTAGATTAGGATCATTTAAGGTATCCATTATATAGTCTGCAAATTCTTCACTAGTAGCACCGGTATTACGACCTGTTATCACCAGTTTCTTTTCATATTGTCCACATATATCGAGGGCCATTTGGAGTCTTTTTGCTTCGCCCATATATCCTATATGCTCGAGTAGCATGGCGGCTCCTTTTATAATACTGCTAGGATCTGCATATTGTGCCCTGTTTTCTTCTACCATACGAGGTGCAGAACCATGTATGGCTTCAAACATTGCATATCTTTTGCCAATATTTGCGCTGCCTGCAGTACCTACTCCACCTTGAAATTCAGCAGCTTCATCTGTTAAGATATCACCATAAAGATTGGGTAGTACCATAACTTTGAATTGGGTTCTTCGATTTGGATCAATAAGTTTTGCTGTCATTATATCTATATACCAGTCATCCCATTCTACCTCAGGGTAGTCTTTGGCTACTTTTCTGGCTATATCCAAGAATTTACCATCAGTAGTCTTTACTACATTTGCCTTTGTAACCACTGTTACCTTATTCATACCGCTTTTTTTAGCATAATCAAATGCTGCCTTTATGATTCTATAGGATCCTTCATAGGTGGCAACGGTAAAGTCTACAGCGATATCATTATTTACATGTATGCCGTCACTGCCAAGCGCATATGCACCTTCAGTATTTTCCCTATAAAAAACCCAGTCAATGCCTTCTTCAGGTACTTTTACAGGTCGTACATTTGCAAATAGATCAAGTTCTTTTCGCATAGCCACATTTGCACTTTCAATGTTTGGCCATGGATCCCCCGCCCTTGGTGTAGTTGTAGGACCTTTCAGTATTACATGGCATTTTTTCAGTTCAGCCAGTACATCATCTGGAATGGGTTTCATTTGTTTTACCCGATTTTCTATAGTTAGACCATCTATCTCTTTGAACTGTATCTTGCCCTTCTCAAAATCGTCTTTCAATAAAAATTTAAGTATACGTTCGGCTTGTGCTGTTATGTAAGGACCTATGCCATCTCCGCCTACTATGCCTATTATTATAGTATCTAGCTTGCTATAGTCTAAAAATTCGGACTGCTTTTTCATCATCTCTACACGATCAAATTGCGCTTCCAAAAGCTTACCAAAATGCTCTTTTGCCTTCTCTATAGTCTCTTGTTTGGTCATTCTCCTTTGCCTCCTTCATATTGTATACATGTATTTTATTATATAGTATTTTTCATATTTATACAATACAGAGGATTTTCAAAACTCATCTTCTTGAAGAATTATGATATAATAGTTATATGTACTGATATTTGATATTTTAAAAAGGAGTGGATAATATGGCTGTTAAATTACCGGTTGCCTTGCAATTGTATACTGTACGTGAGGATACAAGCAAGGATTTTGTTGGTACATTAAAAGAGGTATCCAAAATTGGATATCATGGTGTAGAACTTGCAGGTTTAGGTACATATACGGCAAAAGAGCTGAGAAAAGTATTAGATGATCTAAATCTCAGGGCAATAAGTGCCCATGTACCGTTGGAGAATATGGAAAAGGATCTTCAAAAGGAAATAGATGATGCAAAAACTTTGGGCTTAGACTATATAGTTGTACCTTATTTGCAGGAAGATAGAAGAAAAGCTGCTGAAGACTATATAAAATTGGCTGAACAATTAGATATAATATCGGAAAAATGTACAGAGAATGATCTACAGTTATGTTATCATAATCATGACTTTGAATTTCAGAAGTTTAATGATAAATATGCACTGAATATATTATTTGAAAACATTCCGGAAGAAAAACTGAAATGGGAGATAGATACATTTTGGGTTAAATATGCAGGACTTAATCCTGTTGACTATTTAAGAAATTATGGTAGTAAAATTCCCATAGTACATCTAAAGGATATGATAAAGGATGAAAAACCGGTGTTTGCAGAAGTAGGGGAAGGCATTATGGATATGGAGAATATAATAGAGACGTCCAATGATATTGGTGCCAAGTGGCTTGTAGTAGAGCAAGATATATGTAAACGGCCGGCGCTTGAGAGTGCTCGTATAAGCTTCGAAAATATAAAAAAATGGGTGGTTGTTTGAAGGATAGATATTATACCATAAAGGAAGATGCTCAAATAGAGATAATTATAAACAAATCCCGATTTATTGGTACCGCTATTTTTGTAGAAAATGAAGAAAAAGCTATTGAGTCTCTGCAGACTATGCGGAATAAATACCCTGATGCTACTCATAACTGCTATGGATATGTGACGGGCTTGGATGTAGAGACAAAGCGCTTTAGCGATGATGGAGAACCTGGTGGTACTGCAGGTATGCCCATATTGCAGGTAATAGAGCAAAGGGATATTAAAAATGTATTAGTGGTGGTAACCAGGTATTTTGGTGGTATAAAGCTAGGTGCAGGGGGGTTAGTCAGGGCATATACAAGGGCTACAGCAGAAGCCTTGGATAAGGCGGGAGTAGTCTGCATGCAGCTTTGCCACAAAGGTATATTGTCTATGGATTATTCTAATTTGGGTATAATAGAATATTATCTCAATACCCATGGTATTCCAGTGCTTGATAAGGACTATAAGGAAAAAGTGAGCTTTACCGTAATAACTAATGATGCATGGGATGATTTTAAATCTACTATGACAGATCTATGCAGTGGTAATATTAAGTGCCATTACTTGGAAGATACATTTTATCCATGGGATCTATAATTGGGAGAATTTATTTAGCACCTGAGATGAATTCTTCCAATGTTATATCTTTTTTAAATATTTTAGTAGCTGATTTTACACCTACATATCTTATATGCCATGGTTCATAGTTATAGCCTGTAATATCTTCTTTGCCCTGTGGATATCGGATGATAAATCCATATTTATGGGCATTTTCTTTGAGCCATTGGTATTCTGGTGTTTTCCCAAACCCTTCTTTAAGTAGATTCTTGGCACCTTTTTCACTAGTTATATCCATGGCTAATCCTGTTTGGTGCTCACTTTGCCCAGGGAGGGCTACATATTTCATAGCTTCTGCTTCTCCTGTGGCTAGTGCTTTTTGGTCAAATATCTGTTTCTGCCTTTCATAGGGCCGGTAGCCCGACACACCATATAGTTTCATACCATTTTTTTTAGCTTCAGCAAATAATGCCTCAATTGCCTCTGCAGCTTCTTTCCTCATTTGTTTTTTAGGTAGATCTTCCTTAAAGGTAAATTGTATATTTGGTGTTACTAAATCTTTTGGCACATAACCATTGGGTAAATTATTATTCCTATTTACCAAAACTAATATACTATCTGGGCTTGTTACTATCTGATTTTGCTGTTTAGGTGAAAAATGATTATGTAAGAAAGGAAATGAGATAGCTAGAATCAACAATAGGCAAAAGATTTTAAACCTTCTTTTTATAATATAGCGCCGTCTAATCTTTTTTCTTTTCATATCAAAATATCCCTCCTGATTTTTGGTCATATGATAAGTTTACTCCATTATTCTTAAGAAAATATTAATTTATTATTATGATTTAATAGTTATATGCCTATATATGTTTTATATTATCATATTTCATATTGCAAATTGCAGGTTGTAAAATTAGTACGTGCACTATGCATAATTATGTGGTATAATCTTGGAAATATATTTATACGTAGGGCGAGGGGATCATGTATGAAAGATACAACCAGAGTAACACTGTTTACCGGGCACTTTGGCAGCGGTAAAACGGAGCTTGCCATAAATTACAGTATAAAATTATCAAAACAAGGTCATAAAGTCACATTGGTTGATTTGGATATTGTAAATCCATTTTTCCGTTCAAATGAAGCAAAAGATATTCTAAACGCCCATGGCATAAAGGTGTTAGCTCCTAATTTTGCTGATACTACTTTAGATATACCATCCCTTCCTCCAGATATATATGGAGTTTTTTGTGATGAATCATCCAAGGTAGTGTTTGATGTAGGAGGAGATGAAGTAGGCGCTACTGTTCTCGGGAGATTTTATCCTCAGTTTAGGGAAGAGCCCTATACCATGTTTTATGTTATAAATACACTAAGACCCCTATCTAGTAATAAGGACGATATAGTAGATATGTTAATGGCGGTACAAAAACATTCTAGGCTCAATGTGAGTTATCTTATAAATAATTCTAATCTATCATATGAAACAGATATCAATCATATATTAGATGGTCAATGCATAGTGGAAGATGTATCCAGAGAGACCAACATACCTATTGCATTTGTATCAGCAAGGAAGGACTTATTAGGCAAATTGCCGGATATGCATAGGACTGGTATATTTTCATTGGATAAATTGTACATGCAGCCTCCCTGGATATAATATATTAAAAATATTAAGTATGATTGGAGGTTCGGTTATATGGCGAAGGTACTATTTGATGAGGAGCGGTGTAAGGGTTGTGAATTATGTACCGTGGTATGCCCCAAAGGTATAATAACGCTTAACAAGGATCATATAAATTCCAAGGGTTATCATCCAGCCACGGTTGTTGACATGGACAAATGCATAGGCTGTGCTTTTTGTGCCCGTATATGTCCAGATGTAGCAATAACAGTAGAAAAGTAGATAAGGAGGGTTTGACGTATGGCAAAGGTTTTGATGAAAGGAAATGAGGCTATAGCCGAATCAGCTATACAGGCAGGATGTAGATATTTTTTTGGTTATCCCATAACACCTCAAAATGAGATACCTGAATATATGGCAAAGAGATTGCCCAAGGTGAATGGGTGCTTTATACAGGCTGAAAGTGAGGTATCAGCCATAAATATGGTATATGGTGCTGCCGGTGCTGGCGCCAGGGTTATGACATCGTCGTCCAGCCCAGGTATTAGTTTAAAGCAGGAAGGTATTTCATATATAGCAGGGGCAGAACTTCCATGTGTGATAGTAAACATGGTACGTGGAGGCCCGGGACTTGGAGGAATACAGCCTGCACAGTCCGATTATTTTCAATCTACAAAGGGCGGTGGCCATGGGGACTATCATTTAGTGGTATTTGCTCCATCTACTGTACAGGAGGCAGTAGACCTTGTGGCTGAAGGTTTTGATATAGCGGATCAATATAGAAATCCAGTTATGATATTAGGCGATGGTATGATAGGGCAGATGATGGAACCTGTGGAGTTTGAAGGGATTAAAAGGCGGGAACTACCTGAAAAGACGTGGGCTACTACTGGTTGGGATGGTAAAAGGGAGAGAAGTATTATAAATTCGTTATATATAGATCCTAAAGAATTGGAGGATCATGTGCTCCATATATATGATAAGTATGAAGCTATAAAGAGGAATGAAGCCAGGGTGGAGTGTTATAACTGTAAAGGGGCGGAAGTAATAGTAGCTGCATATGGAACTACAGCCAGGATTATAAAGAAGGTTATACAGCTTGCAAAGGCTCAAGGTATAAATATTGGACTTATAAGGCCCATTACCGTTTGGCCATTTCCATATGCTGCATTTAGTGACTGGGCAAATAAAGACCATGTAAAGGCATTTTTGACGGTAGAGATGAGTATGGGACAGATGATTGAGGATGTTCGTTTAGGAGTAAATGGTGAAAAGTCTGTATATTTTTATGGCAGAACCGGTGGCATGGTCCCAACCCCCGAAGCCATATTATCAGAGATAAACAAGATAAAGGAGGGGATGTAGATGTCAGTAGTATTTGAAAAGCCCCAGGCACTTACAGACAAGCCATTTCACTATTGCCCTGGATGTACCCATGGGATTGTCCATAGGCTGGTAGCGGAAGCAATAGATGAGTTGGGAGTACAGGAGCGGACGATAGGTGTGGCACCCGTTGGGTGTGCAGTATTTGCCTATGAATATTTTAATTGCGATATGCAGGAGGCTTCACACGGCAGGGCGCCGGCGGTAGCAACCGGAATAAAAAGGGTTCTTCCCGATAGGGTAGTTTTTACCTATCAAGGAGATGGAGATTTGGCTTCTATAGGTACTGCTGAGATAGTACATGCTGCTGCCAGGGGTGAGAAGATCACCACTATATTTATAAATAATGCTATTTATGGTATGACTGGAGGGCAGATGGCACCTACTACCCTTATAGGTCAGGTAACGACCACATCGCCATATGGCAGGGAGGTAGAGAGGGCAGGTTATCCAGTGCGCATGAGTGAGATGCTCTCTACTTTGGATGGGTCTGCCTATATAGCCAGGGTATCAGTTCACGATGTAAAACATATAATAGAGGCTAAAAAGGCTATAAAAAAGGCATTTGAGATGCAACTATCTGGCAAGGGTTTTGCACTTGTTGAGGTACTGTCTACTTGTCCTACAAATTGGGGTATGACGCCTATTGAAGCCCTTAAATGGGTACAAGATAGTATGATCCCATATTACCCTTTAGGGGTTTATAAGGAGGTTTAGGGAATGACGCAAGAAATAATAATATCAGGGTTTGGCGGTCAAGGAGTTATGTTAATGGGTCAGCTCCTTGCATATAGTGGTATGTTAGAGGAAAAACATGTATCCTGGTTACCATCTTATGGTCCGGAAATGAGGGGCGGTACGGCCAATTGTAATGTCATAGTATCTGATGATCCTGTTGCATCTCCGATAGTAAATAGGGCGAACTGCGTAATAGCTATGAATGCTCCATCACTTGATAAGTTTGAGGGAGCAGTGCTCCCAGGTGGAATGCTTTTTATAAATAGTTCATTGATAGATAAAAAGTCATCAAGGGAGGATATAGATATATACTATATTCCTGCAAATGAAATTGCGGATCAGCTCGGTAACAGCAGGGTAGCAAATATGGTAATGGTAGGTTCATATATAAAGAAGACGGGGATTGTATCTCCAGAATCGGTTTTAGAATCATTGAGAAAAGTATTGGGACCTTCTAAGGAACGTTTTATCCCCATAAATAAAAAGGCGTTAAGGATGGGTGCAGATTGTATAGAAAGAAACAAATAATAAAAAGGCTTTCTCTTAGTTAATAAGGGAAGGCTTTTTTATTATTTAGGCTGTTGCAGGTGGTATTACTATGTACCAGGAAGAATGGCGTTCCATCTCCCATAGAAGCTCTTTGGCTTCCATCTCCCGCCCTATGCCGTCGGGACGTCCGTATTTGCCAACGGGTTCAAATGTAGACGGATCATTGCAAATTACCCATACTCCGGCAGGTATCTTGCGGTAACCTTTAACTACCACGGCATGCCCACTAAAATCAACACCATCATTGTACATAACTATTAGTATATTTCCTGAATCCAGATGGGACAGCATTGTTTCTAATGAAAAATCCCATTCCAATGTATATGGCACCTTATGCCGTTCCAATTCGTTTATAAGTCCTGTATCATACCAGCCTCCGCCATCGCAGAGATATTCTTTTCGTAGCTGTTCTGTAGTTATTGTATTATCTGGATCACGCCATTTTAGCACCATCTCCATAGATGCGGGCATGCAGTTTACTTGGCCATATTCCCCAGTCTCATATTGGTTTACATACCAATCATATGGACGCTCATTTACTACTACTTTTTCTTCATACGGTTTAGGCTGTGCAAGTTGATAAAATACCATGGTTATTATATTAATAATTTCTTTGTATGATAATGGTTTTTCCATTTCATTTTCATCTACTAGTACATATGACCTGTTTATTATATTTAATAATGGAGGATATACCTCCCGAAATTGGACCATCTTTTGGGGATAAAACGTATTATTATTATTATACCGCATTAGAATTCCAGTAATATCGGCCTTGTTTGCGTATGGATCATCTGTATCGACCATGTCTACCCAACCCTGATATTTATAAATTATTTCTTCATCAAGGCGCATCTCCTCTATAGTTACAAGCACTTTTGCAAGATCTAAGCGAGTTAATGGTTGGCTTGCGTCTAGCAATCCATCTATTTGTTCCTTGACTTTTTCATTGGCAAAATCCATGTTGGTTATTTTGCTAAATATGGATAATAAATTCCATGTATCATCTAAAGTAGCTTGTTGGGAAGCTAGGCCATATATATCCCGTTCTATTCTTTCATGCCATTTAAGGATGCGCTCTATGGAATTTTCCAGAGTTGCTTGCACACTGAGTATGGAGTTTTCATTGTCGGTTATATTGCTGACGTTTAAAAGATCGATTGCAAGGGCTTTACGTTGTACTAACGTACCTACGTTTATTATGTCTTTAGTATCTATCTCATGTCCAGCTATGGCTTCATATGCATTGGTTAGCAATTCTGCTAAAGAGCCTATAGTAACAGTTTGCTTATAGGAATCAAGGGGGATGTTGATTCCCTTCATGTTAAGATATAATGCATTATATATGAATGCACTATCTTTTAGTGTATCTTCAATTTTAGGTTGTTCGAGTTTTACATCTCCCGTATCTACATTGATTGAAAAAATAAGTTCTTCTATTGAATGTCCATCTGGTCTACTGATGTCTACCTCAAGGGAAAATGAAGGTTTATCTCCTGTTAATGTATAGGATAAGATCGGAGCGTCTATATTATTTTTCTCTAGATTTGAGATGGCGGTATAAAGATGTTTTAAAAATTCTGACAAATTCTTATTAGCATTATCTATATTATCTCCAGGTCCGGTAAGGAGTGGGGTTGGAGGATAGGTTTCTTGTATAACAAGTTCTACCTTGTGCAAAAAAGGTAGTTTTATACTTTGACAGGCTACTGTTGAAAAAATTAGTATTATTGCTATTATACCGATTGTAATACGCGATCTTTTCATTTTTTCACTCCTAGCATATTTGTATATAAGTTTTACAAAAGGCGCTCGATTATTTTCTATTGCATGTTTTATAGATAATAATTATAGATGTTAAAGTTTAATATTACAAGTACAATAAATAATCTATTCAATTTGTAATATGGATTGTATTGGTATAAAACTTATATCCGCTATATTGCACTATTTTAAAATTACGAATTGAAGAATGGCGTTATAGTTGTTAATCAAAGTTTATTATGTTAAAATTAAAATAACAAAGATGATAGTATTATGGGAGGGAACGGATTTGCAAAAAGCGGTTGAAATTGAACGAAATGGTATGACTCTAAGGGGCATGCTCCATGTGCCGGATAATAAAAAGGGTAAGTTGCCTTTGACTATTATGTTTCATGGTTTTACTGGTAATAAGTTAGAATCCCATTTTATATTTGTAAAGCAGTCACGCGCCCTTGAAAAAGCAGGGATAGCAAGCTTGAGGTTTGATTTTCTAGGTAGTGGTGAAAGCGATGGGGATTTTGAGAATATGACATTATCAGGAGAACTTGAGGATGCTGAGGCTATTTTAGAATATGCTAAATCCCTGGATTTTGTTGACCAAGAAAAGATTTTTGTTTTAGGACTTAGCATGGGTGGCGCAGTAGCTAGCATGTTGGCAGGGCTTCACAATGACGATATAGCAGCCCTATGCCTTTGGGCACCTGCTGGTAATATGCCTGATATAATAAGGCAGAGACTTTGTGAGCTAAAGTTTTCAGTTGAGGATATTGATATAGAATATTATGACTTGGATGGATTCCTTTTAGGCAGAGGATTTATAGAGGATATATGCAAAATAGATATATATGCCAAAGCCTCGGGATATAAGAAAGATGTATTTATTTTGCATGGAAACAAGGATATGACTGTATCTTTATCTGCATCCCATAGATATTTAGATGTATATGGGGATAGGGGCAGACTGCATGTAGTGGACGGTGCAGATCATACCTTTAATAAGAAGGAGTGGGAAGAAGAAGTTATTAGTAAAACCACTCTATATTTAACAAGCTATTAGAATTTAAGATAGAAGATTGTGTTATTTTATATACTGAAGATTAGAAGGGTGAAGAGATGATTCTAAAAGAGTTATTGGGCAGTACTCCCGTATATGAGATATACGGTCGAACAAAAAAGAATATAGAAGGACTTTGTATACGTACAGAGGATGTACGTCCCAACTATTTATATATATATATTGATGATGGTGATTATAAGACATCTGTATATGAAGCGGTGGAACGGGGTGCTGCTGCCATATGCATAGGCAAGGATAAAGAGGTATTGCCTTGTGATGCGACATTTGTAAGAAGCTATAATATAAAAAGATTTTTATCAGCAATTGCGAAAAATTTTTATAACAATCCTTCCCAATATATAAATTTAGTAGGTATTACCGGTACACATGGCAAGTCTACTATAGCTTGGATGGTTAGGTCTATACTCCAATCAGCGGGTATCAGTACTCTTATAGTAGGGGATTCATACTATAATGTAGATGACGAACAGGCTGTATCCGGTGGTGATATATTTAATCCCCTTACTTTTACCTCGATTTTGCGTGAAGCTGTTGATGATCGGATAAAAAATGGTGTGGTAGAGTGTTCATATACTACAATTGTTCAGGAACGATTTAGGCATATATGGTTTGACAGTCTCATTTATACGGATCTTTACACATACTTTAAAAATCAGGATATGGATTGCCATTATATCGAGATGCGCAAGACCTTAATAGATCATCTAAAACTTTCCCACAGCCCTATAATTGTGAATATGGATGATTACCATGCCCAACAATTAGAAGGGAATAATATAATAAAGTATGGTTTATATGGTGATTTTGATATAGGTGGAAGTGATATAGAGCTAAATAGTGAAGGAAGTAGGTTTATTTTAAAAACGCCAAAGGGGGATGTACCCATAGAGCTTAAATGTACCGGTATACACAATATATACAATGCAATGGCTGCAGCTGCTTGGGGAATGGCGCATGATATAGCTTTTGAGCACATACAAAAAGGTATTCAAGGCTTTTGCGCTGCTAGGGAGATAGATGGTCATTTAGATATAAAGGATAATATAAAATTTTGCATAAAGGATTTACATTTTATAGATAGAGTTAATGATATATGTGATGAGTTGGCTGTTAGCGAAGAGGGTAAGGTAGTTACTGTATTTTGTGCAGGGGCACATAGGGATTTTGATTCTACTAATAGCATATTAAAAAAGATAAAGGACTTTAGCCATTGCCTTATATTAACTTCCGATTATTCTGACAGGCATACTTTTTTGAAGGCTGCTTCTCAAATAAAAGATGGTATGGGAAATATTGAAACATATTGTGAAATTGATAACTATAAAGCATTACGAAAGGCTGTATCCTTAACAGAGGCGGGAGATACCATATTGATTTTATCAAATAATGCGTAAAAATATATAAAGACTATCGGGTGTACCGCCATTTGAGTACACCCGATAATTATGATTTTAATGAAAGGAGTGTACATATATGGATAGTAAGGATTTTTTAGCTGAAGTAATCCAGATACCAGGGATCTCAGGCTATGAAGATGCTGTAGCCGATAGGGTGTCTGGCATATTTAAAGACTACTGTGACGATGTAAAAATAGACCGTTTTTTCAATGTATACGGCAAAAAGAGCAGTGGAACAGGGGAGAATAGACCTAAGATAATGCTGGCTGCACACATGGATGAGATAGGTCTTATGGTAAAGGATATAGATGATGATGGTTTTATTACATTTACCAATATAGGGGGTGTAGATCAGCGTATATTGCTGTCTCAAGAGGTTATCGTTCATGGCAAAGAAACGCTTTTAGGGGTAATAGGCGCAAAACCACCACATCTTCAACAGGGTGGCGAAGCAGATGATGCTGTGAAGATGAAGGATATGGCAATAGATGTGGCTATGCCCGCCGAAAAGGTAAAAGAATTGGTTACCATAGGCGATGTTATAACATTTAAAAGCCCCCTTGTTAGTATGCAGGGGTCGTTTGTAAATGGCAAGTCACTAGATGACAGGGCGGGAGTTGCTGTTATGCTAGAGACTATGAAAGAACTTGATAGGCTTAATTTTTGTGCTGATGTATATTTTGTAGCTACTGTCCAGGAGGAAGTAGGTACAAAAGGTGCAATAATAAGCGCATATAATATTACTCCGGATGTAGGGATAGCAATAGATGTTACGCATGGAGATACTCCGGATGCCTCAAAGGATGATACAGTGTCTATGACCAAGGGACCTGCAATTGCTATGGGGCCTAATATGCACCAAAGGCTTACCAATAGGATGATAGAAATAGCAAAGGAATATAATATAGATTATCAGGTTGAGGTAGAGCCTGGTCCGACCGGTACTGATGCCAGATCCATACAGATATCAAAAAGCGGTGTACCAACTCTCCTTATGGAAATACCTCTAAGATATATGCATACCACAGTTGAGACATTGAATATGGATACTGTAAAAGATGCTGCCAGGATATTGGCACTTTTTATAGCTTCTCTAAAGGAGGGATGGCAAGAATGGTTGACTTATTAAAAAAACTTACCGAGGCAAATGGCGTATCAGGCGATGAGGGTCAGGTACGGGATATAATAAAGAAAGAGATTTTGCCATACGTGGATAAGGTTTATATAGATGGTATAGGCAACCTTATTGCATATAAAAAGGGTACTAGCGATAATGCAAAGAAATTGATGCTATGTGCCCATATGGATGAAGTAGGATTTATAATAAGTGGTTTTAGCGATGATGGTATGTTGAAGTTTAAGACAGTAGGGGGTATAGATCCTAGGGTGATGGTGTCAAAAAGGGTAGTTATAGGTGAGGACAGACACCCTGGAGTATTGGGCATAAAAGCTATACATCTTCAGGAAGCGGGGGAGAGGAACAAGGCAGTTAAGGTTAAACAGATGTACATAGATGTAGGTGCAACATCTGTAGAAGAGGCAAAAAAGATAGTGAAATTAGGGGATTATGCCACATTTGATACTACGTTTTCTCCTATAGGTGAAAACAGGGTAAAGGCAAAGGCTTTAGATGATAGAGTAGGTTGCGCAGTACTTATGGAAATACTTAAGGAGACATATGCGTGTGATATATATGCTTGTTTTACTGTTCAGGAAGAGGTCGGCCTTCGTGGGGCAGGTGTAGCTGCTTATCATGTGGCCCCAGATATGGCATTGGTGATAGAAGGCACAACATGCTCAGATGTGTCAGGAGTGGATGGGCATATGTATTCTACTATAATGGGTGAGGGACCGGCCATATCAATGATGGACGGAACATCAATAATAAAAAGTGATATGGTAAACAGACTTATTGAGTTGGCCAAAGACAATAATATATCGTTTCAGATTAAAAAGGGTGCAACTGGTGGGAATGACGCGGGCAGGATACATTTATCAAGGGAAGGTGTAAAAACGGCAGTAATCTCAGTGCCATGTAGGTATATCCATTCACCTGTATCTGTGCTTGATTTGGATGACCTTAATAATACCGTTAGATTAGTAAAACAATTTGCAAAGGGGTGTGAATAATATGAAGGAATTGCTTAAAAAACTTGTTACTACATATGGACCTTCAGGTAATGAGGATAAAATAAGAACTGTTATAGCAGATGAAATAAGGGATTATGTAGATAAGATAACAGTTGATGTGATGGGCAATCTTATAGCCCATAAAAAAGGTAATGGACCTAGGATAATGCTAGCTGCCCATATGGATCAAATAGGACTTATGGTTACCTATATAGATGAAAATGGGTTTTTACGTTTTTCCAGTGTAGGTGGAGTATCGGTTGTCAATACCATACATAGCAAGGTAATATTTAAAAATGGATTAGTTGGTGTAGTAAGCTATGAAAATGAAATAAGCGATATAAAAAAGGTGAATTTGAACAAGATGTATATAGATATAGGTGCTTCAAATAGGGAAGAAGCAGAATCCATGGTTGCAATTGGTGATATGGCGGTATACTACACACCTTTTGCTGAAGCAGGAAATAATTTTACCTGTGGTGCCATGGATAATAGATCCGGCTGTGCAGTACTTATAGAGACTATAAAACATCTCAAAAATTGTGCTAATGATGCATACTTTGTATTTACTGTGCAGGAAGAAGTGGGGCTCCGTGGTGCGAGAACCTCTGCTTTTGCTATAGAACCAGATATTGCCATAGCTGTAGATGTAACAGGTACAGGGGATACACCAAAGAGCATGCCTATGGCGGTAAAACTAGGATCAGGTCCTGCTATAAAGGTAAAGGACGGTTCGGTTATTGTTCATCCTAAGGTAAAAACGCTCATGGTCGACACGGCAAAAGGGATGAATATGCCATATCAAATGGAGATATTAGAATATGGTGGTACTGATTCGGGAGCTATTAGCTTGAGCAGAGAGGGCGTGCCATCAGGAGTATTGTCCATACCCTGCAGATATGTCCATAGTGCAAGTGAAATGGTATCCAAATCGGATATGGAAAATGGCATAAAGTTACTGACTGCCATATTGGAAAAACAAATAGAACTATAAAAAGGAAGGCTATTGGCCTTCCTTTGATGTATTTATGATTTTATGCTATTTATAGGCAGGGCGTTGTGATATATATAACACTTTGTGGTATAATATAGATATAAAATAACCTTTAAGGAGATGAGATCATGGATACTTTAAAGACTATTATGTTAGCTGGTTTGGGAGCCATGTCATACACCTATGAAAAAGCGGTAGCCATGTTAGATGATCTTGTAAAACGGGGCGATATTACAGTAAATCAGGCAAAGGAAATAAATGAAGAACTGAAAAAGATGAATGAAAAGCAAAAGAATGCTGGTGACAATCCAGCGGAACAGGTAGATGAATTAAAGCAAGAGATTGAACAGTTAAAACAGCGTATTAATGAATTGGAAAATAAATAACATGGATTGTTTTTTAATATGTTTTTTTGGATGAGATGCTATGGGTAGAAGCAAGGAACGAAAGAGAATAAAAAAGATAGTAGCCACTTTTTTGAAACATGGATTTAATGATCCGGCAGAAGTGAGGGGGGCGCTGGAAGAACTTGGTCCTACGTTTGTTAAGATAGGGCAAATTCTATCGACGCGCCCTGATATCATTCCTGAATCATATATTTTGGAGTTTCAAAAGCTTCAGGATGATGTAAAGCCGGAACCTTTCGATGCTATAAAAGGCATTATAGAGCATGAATTAAACGGGTCTATAGATGAATTGTTTTTGGAATTTGATGATAAACCTATGGCCAGTGCTTCTATTGCACAGGTACATACTGCCATGCTCAAAGGCGGGAGTCATGTAGTGGTAAAAGTACAAAGACCTTTTGTTAAACAAACTATGATGGAAGATCTTGTACTACTTAAAAAGGCCAGCCGTATACTAAAATTTAGATCCCAGATGTCTGTAATAGATCCAGTTCAGGTAGTGGAAGAACTTGAATATACATTTAAAGAAGAGATGGATTTTTTAAATGAAGCTAATAATATAAAAGAATTCTACGAAAACAACAAGGATATAAAATATATAACATGTCCCCAAGTTTTTGATCAATATACCACATCCAATCTACTAGTTATGGAATATATAGATGGTATAAAGATAGATAGGGTAGATGAACTTGTAGATGAAGGTTATGATATAGATGATATAGCTACAAAGCTTACCCAAAATTATTTAAAACAGATTTTTGAAGATGGCTTTTTTCACGGGGATCCCCATCCAGGAAATATACTCATAAGTGATAAAAAAATTGCCTATATAGATTTTGGCATGATGGGGGAGTTAAGTAGGACAAATCGGGATAAATTCAATGAGTTTTTATATGGTGTAGCTACAAGAAATATGAATCTTATAACGCAATCAGTTCTAAAGATTGGCATAAAGAAAGGCAGGGTAGATACTAGAAAATTTTATTCGGATATAGAGCAGATATACAACAACTATATAGATATGTCTTTGTATAGTATAAATATACCTGAAATGCTTGATGAAGTGATGAAGGCATGCAGAAATAATAATATAGCTCTTCCGCGGGATATAACCATGATGGTAAAGGGAATATTGACCATCGAAGGTGTCATTTCAAAACTGTCACCAGATACGGACGTAATGAGTATTATAGCTCCATATATAAAGACTCAAATGTCAAAGGATAAGGATTACAGACAGGAAATATTAGATTATTTTGAAGCACTTTATAATTTCAATAAAAGTGGTCTTAAGATGCCTAAAAAGCTTTTGGAACTCATAAATGGCATCTTGGCAGGAAAATTAAAGATTCAGATGGAACATGTAAATTTAGAGAAAAATATAAATGATCTTAATAAGATGGCCAATAGGGTGGTGTTTGGCATGATCGTTTCTTCCCTTGTGATAGGTTCATCTATTGTTATAAATGCCAATGCCGGGCCTAAAATATATGGCATGCCTGCTATTGGACTTATAGGATATCTAGGTGCTGCTGTAATGGGCATATGGCTGCTTATATCCATCATTCGATCGGGAAGAATGTAAAAAAAGGATCCAACATTGTTGGGAGGGTACGGGCAAAATGAAGTCATTTACTACTAAAAAATTGATATTAACAGGTATCCTAGCAGGATTGGTCTTTGCCATTACTAGTTTTACTAGGATACCTTCACCCTTCGTAAAAGGAGGGTATTATCATGGTGGGGATGGAATAATTTATTTATCAGCATTTTTACTAGGACCTGGTGTAGGAGCCCTTGTATCGGGAATAGGCTCATTTTTAGCGGATTTATATTTAGGTGCTCCCGCCTATATGTTTGCTACTTTTATAATCAAAGGCATAATGGGATACATAGCCGGTAAGTTTCTGTATAAAAAAGATGGGGAACCATCTAAGGGAAGAAAGGTATTGGGCCTAATTATTGCAGGCTTGTGGATGGTACTTGGATATTACATATATGAGATTACTTTTTTACAAATAGAGTGGCGTACCGGTCTTATAGATGCAGCTGCCAACATAGGTCAGGCAGTGGTAGGGGCTGTTATTTTTATACCCCTTTCATATTCGGTGGCTAGGATAAAGAAAATGTAAGTAAAAATGGACTATAGGCAAATGCTTATGGTCCATTTTTACTCAGTTATTGTTCATTCTCCTTTATAAGGATCAACATGTACCATGCAATGTTTTATGTCTTTTATTTCCATTTCTATATTATCATGTACTCTTTGTGCTATATCATGTCCTTTTTTTACCGATAGATCTCCATCTACCGATATCTCTATATCAACATAGAGTTTATTCCCAAATATTCGGGTTTTTAGATCATTTATCTCATGTACTCCATTAATGGAGAGGGTTATTTCACGTATTTTATCTATTACTTCATCATCAGCAGAATAATCAACTAGTTCTTTGCTTGATTTTAGCCAAAAATCAATGCCTACTTTTATTATAAATATGCTGACTACTATCCCGGCTATTGGATCTAATGCCTTTATGCCCATTCGGGCACCTAATATACCTGCAAAGGTGCCAATTGATGAAAATGCATCTGATCTATGATGCCAGGCATCAGCTTCCATAGATATGCTTTTTAATTTTTTTGCTATTTTGATGGTATACCAATACATGCCCTCCTTTATTATTATTGAAACAAATGCAGCTATAAGGGCTATTTGTCCTGGAGTATGCATATCTTTTTTTATTAAAGCTTTTGCACCCTCATAACCAATAAAAAATCCAGTTAAGATAAGTATCACGCTTATTATTTTTGCGAATATAGGTTCATATTTTTCATGGCCATAAGGATGGTCGTGATCAGCATCTTTAGAAGATACTTTGAGTCCTATTATTACTATAACAGTAGCTAGTACATCTGATAGGGTATGAACTCCATCGGCTAACATGGCGCTACTTTTCCCTATTATACCTGCTAGTATTTTAAAAATGCATAAGAGTACATTAACTATTATGGTGTTACGTGCTGTAAAAACCCCCAGATTGTTATTATCCATCTCATATTACCTCCAAAATAAATTCGGTGTTTATAGCCATTATATGTGTATAACAGGTATTAGGTTATATATAATATTAACAATGGCAATATCATTTTCATATACTATATAGTGATAAAAAAATGTAGTATATGAGGTGAAAGAGATGGATAATAATACATGCGGTGTGCGCATTGGCATGCAGGCACCAGATTTTCAAGCAATTACTACCTTTGGACCACTAAAATTATCCAATTGGAAGGGCAGCTGGATAGTGTTCTTTTCACATCCTGGAGATTTTACACCGGTTTGTACTACTGAATTTATTGAGTTTGCAAAGGCATATCCTGCTTTTGTAAAACGAAATACAAAGCTATTAGGGCTTAGTATAGACAGTAACCCTTCCCATTTGGCATGGGTGCATAATATATATATGAACACCGGTATTGCCATACCGTTTCCAATAGTAGCAGATAGGGATATGAGCATTGCGAAAAAATATGGCATGATATCGCCTGAAGCAAGTTCTACTGAAACGGTAAGAAGTGTATTCATAATAGATGACAGGCAGATTATAAGGGCTATTCTGTCTTATCCCCTTACAAATGGCAGATGTATACCGGAGATAATAAGGCTATTGGATGCCCTTCAGACATCTGATAGAGAAAAAGTAGTAACTCCCGCCAATTGGTGTCCAGGGCAACCGGTAATGGTACCACCCCCTAAGACATATGAAGAGCTGTTGGAGCGAGAAGGAGATCCTGAGGGACTAAGGTGTATAGACTGGTATTGGTGCTATAGAGATAAGGTATGAAGAACCATACAACAGTATGGTTCTTCATATCTTATCAAAATGCTTCTCCCTATATTCCAACGGGGTCATACCAATATTTTTTTTGAATACTCTGAAGAAATATTGTGGATCGTTATATCCTATGCTTTTTGAAATATCTGTTACCCTAGCTTTAGTTTTTGACAATAGCATACATGCATTTTTCATGCGTGTAGCAGTTATATAATCTATCACAGTTTTGCCTGTTTCCTCCTTAAAAATTGTAGATAGATAATTTGGATTTATGGCAAAGGAATAGGCTATGTCATTTACGCTCAAATCGTCTTGAAAGTGATTTTCAATATATTCTTGGATAAGTATTATTCGATCTTTACAGTTTGTATCTAATGGTTTTTGTATATCCATTATATCTGCTATAGTTGTATATAAATAGCTTATGATTTCGTCTATATTATCAAATTTATCCAGTATTTCTCTGCTCATGAGTGAAATATCGATGTTTTTATTAATGGTATTTATGGAATCAGGGAATACTTTTATAATCATATTAATAATTTCCACCCATAAAAAATATATAAACTCTGCACTTTTCCCTTGTATATTTTCTTTGGAAAAAATTTGTTTTAATAATGGCAAGGTGTTGTCTATATCAAAATTTCCTATGCAGTTTTTCAGGAGATTTAATTGGTTATAAGGTAGGGAAATGTTTTCCATTGTCGGTATACTGCCATATTGATATATCTTATCATTTCCGTATATTATTCTCATATCCAATGCTTGCTTTGCTTGAGTGTATAGATTATTAGATACAGACTCAGAAGGTTGGCTAATTCCGATAGTAATACTTATCTCGAGATAACATTTCAAAACATGATGAATTTTTGATAATAGATTATTTATTTCAGCATTTGATACATCTTTTGCAGGGTATATTATTAGCATAAATAGTTGGTTTTTATTTTTGTTATTATTTGCTATTATCTTTTTATACTGATCCATATATTCATCTAATATATTAATTATAGCAAATTTCATAAGTTCAGTATCCCGTTCATTGAACAGAGATGTTGTATAGCTTGCATGGTCAATATGGATAATGGAGAGAAAACAGTCAAATCCTTTAGGGATAGCTATTATCTTTTCATCAGGTATACTGCTTTTTGTTACTTTTATTTGATGAAAGATCTGATTGAGTTTTTGTTCATATTCTATAGTTTGACAGTATTTTTTAAGTTTACTGTTTCGGCTACTTATCTCCAATAGATTATTTTCTTTATCCAGCTGGTATATGGCTTTGTTTAACATGTCTACCAGTTCATTATCTCCTATGGGTTTCAAAATATATCCTATAGCCCCCATGTTTATAGCCTGTTTAGCATATTCAAACTCTGCATACCCACTTATAATAATAAATTTGATTTCAGGTTTTATCGTTTTAGCTAGTTTAATCATCTCGAGTCCATTTAATCCAGGCATTCTTATATCTGCTATAATTATATCTATATGGTTATTTTTGATTTTTCCCACTGCATCTATCCCATCATGGGATTGTAATATTTCATCAAATGAGAATTTATGATATTTTATTTTAGATATAATGCCATTTCTTATAAGTTTTTCATCATCTACTACCAGTATTTTATACATAGGTATTGGCCTCCTTGATCCTTTGCGCAGGCAATGTTATAGTTACCTGGGTACCCATATCTATCTGACTTTTTATGGTAAGCCCATACTCTTTTCCGAATGCCAGCTTTATGCGCATATTGACATTACGTATGCCTATACTCTTTTCATATCCTTTGAGAATATTACTATCCTTGTTTATATATTTAACCAGTTGTTCTAACTGATTCCTATCCATGCCTTTCCCATCATCTTTTATTGTTATAATTAGATTTTCCTCTTTTAAATTAGCCGATAGTTCAATACATCCTGGTAGATTGCTATCTTCAAACCCATGGATTACAGAATTTTCTATTATAGGCTGAAGCATAAATTTTAGTACTTTGTAATTAAAAATATCATCGTTAATACTGTGGAAAACTTCAAATCTGCCGCCAAATCGTACATTCTGTATATACATATAGTTTTCTATATGATCTATCTCATTTTTTAAAGTGGTAAATTCATGATAATTTTCATCTATACTATACCTAAACATTTTTCCTAATCTATCAGTTATCTCACATATATCGTGGCAGTTATTTATGGCTGCTATGGAATTTATGGATTCCAATGTATTGTATAAAAAGTGGGGATTGATTTGTAGCTGCAGTGCGTTTAGCTCTGCATCTCTTTTTTCAAGCTGTTGAACATAATTCGTATTTATAAGCTGATTGAGTTTATCAACCATTTTATTAAAGTAACTATCTAGTATGCCTATTTCATCATTTCCTTCTATGGTGGAGGTTATTTTCATGTCCCCCATCTCGATTTTTTTCATTTTATCTATTAGAACACCTATTCTTTTTGAAAAGGCCTTGGAAAATAAAGCAGATACAAGGCAAAGTGTCAAAGTTGCCACTAGGGTAAAATACAGTATCATTTTTCTTATTGCCTTCACTTTTCTGTCTATGTCTCCATAATTAAATACAAAAAGCGCCTTCCAATTGTAATTATTTATATCCTTATATATAAGAGCGGCTTTTTCTCCATCTATTTCTACATGCGTTGTTCCATAGGGTTGTTCTAAAATTGTTTTCATATTTGAACTTGTAATATTGGGAAGTGACATGTTGTCTATATTAAATAACATATTTCCATTAGAATCCAGTATATACATGTAGGCATTGGGGTTGTTACTAAGATTACGTTTAAAGGAAAAAAATGCAGCGGCATCTATATCAAATTTGACTATTCCTAACCTTTCGCCATATTTTTCCACCGTTGTATCGATTATAGGTTTTACAAATGAAAGCTTTATTGTGTTTTGAGTTTTGTTTTCAAAGAAGTATCCTTTTTTGAAAGTGTCAGTATCTAGCAATTGAAACCATGATTCCATCTGTGCCTGTTTTATATTGCTTATCTTAAATCCATATATAGGGTTATTAGGGTTATATGAATAGATCATCATATTTTTAAGCTCGCTTATATTTTGTGCGCCTAATAATTGATTTATATCCTTTGATATTTTTCTTGTCATATCATATCCTCTGTCAGGATCTGTACATTCCTGGTTTACCAAAAGGTCATGTATATTATTATTTGAACAAATATTTTGCATGAGAGTACTATATACGTCTATTTTATAGTTTATACTAGCTACATATTGATTTACTGTTTGTTCATATGACGCAGCTAATTCATCCTTTATAATATTTCCCATATTATGATTAAGCACTATTCCCACAAGCAAAAGAGGAATTGTACTTATAAATATTATAAAAAATGTAAGCTTAAAAAATATTCTAGAATTAAGTATCATAAATTTTATTTTTGAGAAAAGTTTTTTAAGCATATTGATACACAAAGTGCTCCTTTTATAGACAAATTATTTACATTGATATTATAACATAGCTTAAATATATATATCAATGTCTTAAATTTATCTACTAATATTCAAAGTTTAATCCATTGATAAAATCGGATCAAAAAAATATAATCGTAAACAAGACAATGCTGTAAGTATCATGATATTGGCTATTTATGTATTTTTAAGGAGGTTTTATATATGAAGCTGACAGTTTTGGGCGGGGGTGGAGTAAGATCCCCAGTTGCTGGCAAAATCCATATTGAACAGGGCTAAAAGGTTAAGTATAGATAATGTAGTGTTTATGGACAATGATGCAGAAAAGCTTAGAATATACGGGGGATTAGCGCAGGAAATTGCCCATTTAATTGATAATGGTGTAAATTTTGAACTGACTACAGATGCTGTTTATGCATTAAAGGATGCAGACTTTATAATTACAACCCTTAGGGTAGGTGAGGATAGGGGAAGAACTCTTGATGAAGTAATAGCATTGAATCATGGAGTATTGGGGCAGGAAACAACTGGTGCAGGTAGTTTTGACATGGCTATGAGATCTATTGAAGTCCCCAAAAAATTATGCCAATAATAAATATAGCCAAAGAGTATGGATATACCTTATCAGTGGATACTGCATGGGATGAAAGTATAAAATTAGATGCTATAAAAAAATATAATGGAAAATTGCGATATATTTATGAGCAATGAATTGGAATCCTGCAGTATAACGGGCGTGAGTACTCCAGAGCAGGCACTGGGCATTATAAGCCAATACACAGATACTGCGGTAGTTAAGCTTGGTGGAAACGGCAGTATAGCAAAAAGAGACAATAATATTGTCAAGGTTGGGGTGCCTAAAGGAGTAAATGTACTTGATACTACTGGGGCGAGAGATCTTTATGGTGCTGGGTTTATATACGGATATTTAAAAGGATGGAGCATGGAGAAAACATTAAAGTTCGCCAGTGCCTCCGGTAGTCTGGCAGTTACTTTTTATGGTGGTATGGACGAAAGCTATAGCTTAGACAAGGTGATGGAATATTACCGCATGTATGACAGCACAAATACCTTTTGTGATAAAAGTCCACTGATGAAATGAGAATAGTCTATTGTTTGAATAAAATATAAGACCTATAATTTAAGTGTAAAATATAAAAACGGAAGGTTTAATGATATGAGTAATAAAATAAAACAACAAAATCCTACTTTAAAAAATATTAAAAAGAATTGGCAACTTTATACGATGCTTTTGCCATGTATTGCGTTTTTTATAATATTCTCGTATATTCCTATGGGCGGTCTGATGCTGGCTTTCAAGGAATATAAATTTAATAAGGGTATTTTAGGCAGTCCATGGGTAGGGTTTCAATATTTTAAAACGTTTTTTTCTAACTATCAAGCGCCTCAGTTGATACGGAATACATTGATTATTGGTTTTTTAAAAACCATGGTAGAATTTCCGTTTCCTATTATTTTAGCATTACTTTTAAATGAAATACAGAATGAAAAGTTCAAAAAGACAGTACAAACCATTTCCTATCTTCCATATTTTTTATCATGGGTAATAGTGATAACTATGATGCAAAGAATTTTTGCACCTCAAACAGGGCTTGTAAATGAGGTTAAAGCCATGTTAGGAAAAGATCCTAGTACATATTATATGATGGAAGAGAAGAGTTTTTATCCAATGGTGTTTTTCAGTGATTTATGGAAGAATATTGGATGGAATTCTATTATTTATTTAGCAGCAATAACAGGTGTAGACCCACAGCTATACGAGGCGGCAAGAATAGATGGCTCAAATAAGTGGCAGGAAATATGGCATGTAACATTACCTTGTATAAGAACTACCATAGGCATCCTCTTTATAATGGGTGTGGGAAGTATATTTTCATCAGGTTTTGACCAAATATATCTTTTGAGGACACCGGGAAATATGAGCTTGGCAGATACGCTTGATGTATATGTGGTGAGAATGGGTCTGGTGGGAGGACAATATGGATATGCTACTGCTGTAGGGTTGATCCAAAGTATAGTAGGCTTGGTTATGGTGTTAATATCTAATAAGCTATCTGACTATTATACAGAAGTAGCCATATGGTAACGTCGAATCCCTTAGATTTGCTAGTTAATATATGGTCATTTATATCATGGTATAAATGACCATATTTCAGAACTAGGTATATAAAATATATAAAAAGGAAATTGGAGGTAAGGTTTTATGAAAAAACGTTTATCAAATGTTTTAGCCGTTTTACTTATTGTTGCCTTGATGTTTAGCATAGTAGCGTGCGGGGATAAAAAAGACGATGCTAGAAATAATGAAAACAATGAGAAAGTTGCCAGTAGTGACAATAAAGATAAACCGGATACATGGATTGCTGATCGTCATATAGTAGGCAGAGCATTTATTGACGATTTAGGTGTATCATTACCAGAAGATCAACTTAATAATGAAGTTGCAAAGGAGTTAAAGAAACGCACAGGTATTTCTCTTGAGTGGCAATATACTTCTGGGACCAGTGATCTTGAGGTGATGACTACTGCACTGGCAGCTGGAGATTTACCAGATATTATTTGTTACTATTTAAACGATTCTTCACGTCCAGAGTTTCCTGTTTTATTAAAGGCCGCTAGGGAAGAGATGTTTACCGACTTAGCACCTATTATGAAAGACACGAAAGTATAAAAAAATATTTTGAAGATGGTTTCTTGCCTAATGATAGTAAGAATAATATAATGTTCAGACCAGAATTTGATGGGGCTTGTTACTTTGTTCATATGAATATACCAAGAAGTGAAGGGTCTAATGATTACCCATATAGGGGTGGTATGTATATTCAAAAGGCTATTGCCGATCAGATCGGGATCGACCCTAAGACCGTTGAAACACAGGATGATTTTTATGAGATGCTAAAAAAAATAAAGGAAGGCGGTTTTAAAGATATAAATGGGAATCCTGTTTATCCATTAGGACCACGGTATTGGGGTGGTAGTCTTGCTTCTACTGATCAATATGTAGTAGCAAATTATAAATTTGGTCTTAGTGCCGATTTTAATGTGGATGAAAATGGTAAAGTAAAACATGAAGCGGAGACGGATTATATATTCAAACAAATTGATTTCTTTAAGAAACTATTAGCAGAGGATCTCATTCATCCAGAGTATTTTACTATTGATTCAACTAGGGCCGAAGAACTTAGCCGTAATAATTCATCGGCTGTAATCGCAGATATACACAACTACATTGATCTGTTTAAAACGAATGAATATCTACCTGTTGGCCCATTAAAGAACTATAAAGGTGAAGTAGTTAATTTGAAAAAATCAAAAGCGGGTTATGCTGGATGGGCTATTCCAAGTACCACTAAGAATCCTGAAGAGGTAGTTAAATTTTGTGATTATCTTGCTACTGAAGAAGGCAAACTGTTATGGATGTATGGTATAGAAGGTAAGCACTATAAGATGGTAGATGGTAAACCTATAGTAGAACAGTCAATGCTAGATCTCATGGAAGAGGATCATAAGGCTGCGGTAGATACGGGTATATTTATGGATGGTGCAGGTTCATATTGGCTTACATTTATAGGTTCTACCGATGTAGATAATGTAGAAGACTTTGGTGAGATGTCCTATGGTGAAAATACTGATCCACATCAATATGATTTTGCTAAAAAATTATATGAGTATAAAGATATACCGATAAAATATATTGATGGATTTGGAGCATTTGCATATTTGCAGGATAATCCTGAATTAGAGCCGCAACTTAAGCCCTTGCTAGAGCAACAAAATTATGATGACATTCGAGTAAAGGCGATATTTGCAAAATCTGATGAGGAAAGTAGAAAGATTATTGAAAATTATAGGGAACAATTAAAAAAAGCTGATATAGAGAAATTTGAAGAATTCTTAGAAAAAAAATATAAGGAAGATCCAGAGAGTATAAATTTCTATTAATACTAAAATATTAGCATTGTCAGGTGGGTAGTTATCTACCCACCATGACCAATAGAATAAGGTGGTAAGCATGAAAAAAGGTGTAACTAATAATAAAATACAACAGAGAACGCCCTTGGAAAAGTTTTTCCATGTTTTGAATGTCATAATATTACTAGGCATATCACTTACTATAATACTTCCATTTTTAAACATAATAGCTCTTTCATTTAATGGTGGGCGTGATGCTGCTTCAGGTGGAGTATATTTTTGGCCTAGGGCATTTACTTGGAACAATTATAAAGAGGTATTTACCGACAATAGGATATTAAATGGTTACAAGATAACCATATCCAGAACCATAATAGGGGTTATACTAGGAGTTTTATGCAATTCAATGGCAGCCTTTGCTTTGAAGAAAAAGGATTTGCCGGGTAGGACTGCTTTTACATTTATAATATTTTTTACTATGTTATTTGGTGGTGGTGTAGTACCTTATTATATGCTTCTTAAAGCCTTGAATCTAAGAAATTCATATTGGGTATATATAATTCCAAACCTCTATAGTGCCTGGAATATCATAATGATACGTACATTCTTTGAATCTATAAGTATAAGCTTAGAAGAATCGGCCAAGCTTGACGGCTGCAGTGATTTTAGGGTATTCTTTCAAATAATAATGCCACTTAGTAAACCCGTTATTGCAGTAATTGCACTATTTACTGGTGTGGCTCATTGGAATGATTGGTTTACTGGTGCTTTTTATGTGAACAACAAAGATCTTTATCCTGTGCAGACTATATTGCAAGAGATGCTTACAAATCAGCAAAAGCTTAAAAATATAATTAGTAACTCCCACTACTCTGCTAATTTGGCAAAGAACCTAGTTACGGGAGATTCTCTCAAAATGGCTACTGTTATGGTGTCGACGGTACCCATAATGTGTGTATATCCTTTTATCCAAAAATATTTTACTAAGGGTGTAATGATAGGTGCCGTAAAGGGTTAATTTATGCTACTATGGAATAGGTATATATATTGTGAGAAAGGGGATATTGCTATGGAGGATAAATTAAAGTGTAGGCCAGATGGAAGTTTTAATATATTACAGTTTACAGATATACATTTTGTAGATGGTATAAGTAAGGAAGATATAAAGACCTGCAATGTTATAAAAAATGTAATGCAAAATGAAGATCCAGATCTTATTGTATTGACTGGCGATACAGTATATGGTGAAAAAAACAAGGAAATGCTTGAAAAAGTAATTAGACTTATGGACTCTTTTGATATTCCATGGACATTTGTATTTGGAAATCATGATACTGAATGGGGCAGTTCAAAGGGTGAATTATTTGAAGCAGTTCAGAAAAGTAAAAATTGCCTATTCCAAAAAGGTGAACCCGATATATGGGGTATGGGAAATTATTATCTAAATGTACATGGGTCAAATGGCGATAAACCTGTATGGAATCTTTTCTTTTTTGATTCGGGATGTTTAAATGCTGATAATAATGTAGAAGGATATGACTTTATAAAGAGGGATCAGATCAATTGGTATATAAAAGAATCTGAAGATATTAAATCTCATTATGGTATTTTACCTGCGCTGGCATTTTTCCACATACCTTTACAGGAGTATCTATATGTATGGTACAAAGGTGATTGTTATGGGGAGAAAAACGAAGAGGTATGCTGTGCAAATCAGAATTCTGGACTTTTTTCAGCCATGCTAGAGATGGAAAATGTAAAGGGTGTATTTGTAGGACATGACCACATAAATGACTATTATGGCGATATGTTTGGGATAAAGCTTTGCTATGGAAGGGCCACAGGCTACAATACCTATGGAGATGAGAACTTTAAAAAAGGTGCACGGATGATAAGATTAGTGCAAAATAAGGATTCATTTGATACATGGATAAGGTTAGAAGATGGACAGAAGATTATACAGAATAAGAAAACTAACAGTCATAATTTAGAAATTATATAAGGCGTATGCTTTTGTGAATAGAGGAATATGACTATGGACAAGAGACAAAAAAAGATTTTTATGTTGTGCTGGTGTGCGTATGCCAGCGCATATTTATGCAGGACTAATTTATCTATTGCAATGCCTAAGATGATTAGTGATTTTGGATGGGATAAGACAAGCGGCGGTCTTGTAGGCAGCGTGTTTTTTTGGGCCTATGCAATAGGCCAACTTATAAATGGATATATAGGTGACAAGGTAAAGAGTCGTCCATTTATATTTATAGCCTTGGCTGCTGCTTCTATAATAAATATAATGGTAGGTTTTTTATCTAGTAAGGCACTTCTTATAACGCTATGGGGTATAAACGGATTCTTGTTATCTATGTTATGGGGGCCTATAGTAAAAATCCTGTCCCGCTGGTTTCCACCAGAGAAGAATAATGATGTAGCGGTAGGCATATCTACTTCTATGATTGGTGGATATCTCATATCATGGGGACTTGTAGGACAGATAATGAATCTTACTACCTGGCAATGGGCATTTTGGATACCGGGTATTATAGTGCTCATATTTTCATTTGTATGGCTGATCGGGATGTCAGATGATACAGAAAAAGCACAGTTATCTGTTTTGAGTAAAGATGATTATAAAAGTAATCCAATGAATACACAAGAGAATGTACAATTTAGCGAGACTATGTCTTTAAAAGACATAATATTTGGATCTAAGTTATGGCTTATAGCCCTTGCCTGTATTGCCCAAGGGGTTATAAAGGATGGCATAACCCTATGGGGACCTACTTTTTTGGGAGAGATAAAGACCTTAAATCCTCAGATGGTGGCTGCTTTTTCTTTATTTATACCTATTATGAGCCTATTTGGTATATTCTTTGCAGGATGGCTAAATAAAAAAATGCAGTTTCAAGAAAAAAAGGCCATAATATTGCTACTTGCAGGGACGGCTATAAGCTGTTTTGCTCTTTATTTTTCTTTAAAAATGAACATATATATATCTACGTTATTTTTAAGCATAGCGTCGGCTCTGGCATATGGGGCGAACACACTTCTTTTGACAATAATACCACTCAATTTTGCAAAATATAATAAGGCTTCAGCTGTGGCAGGTTTTTTGGATTTTTGTTCTTATATGGGGGCTGCCTTGGCGGGGGTGCTTACAGGTTATATAGCTGACAATCTTGGATGGGGTATGGTTGTAGTTATGTGGGTGATACTAGCGCTAGTTGGTGCTGTTGGTTTATTCATAACAGGGTCTAGAAACAATGCTGAGAAACATCAGAAAGTGGTATAAAAAGGAGGAATATCTATATGGCAAAATCGGATAATGGGTTTAAAGTTTATCCTAAGATAGTACCTGCTGACAAAGAAACGGTCATACATATAGTTCCATTATATGATCATTCTAGGTTTTATGATGATGTAGAGTATAGGGCAGTTTGCTATCCAGTTGATTATTCTACAAAGGTATATGATAAATCTCAAAGACCCTTTGTGCAGCATATAAAGTCTAAAGATGGTTCATTCTGTATAAGGCAGTATTTTGAAGGCGAGCAGGAACATATTATATACATATATGCAGGAGAAGAGATTATACACACGTTTAATGTCTATTCCTTATATGAAGATCTCTATAAACTCAGACCCTACAAAGGAGATATTCATATGCACAGCTATCGTTCCGATGGACGGGAATGTCCTGCTTACGTAGCTGCCAGTTGTAGAAAAGTAGGGCTAGATTTTATGGCTGTTACCGATCATGAAAAATATTATCCTTCTATAGAAGCCCAGGAGGCCTTTGAAGGGTTGGATATAGATCTTAAAATTTTTAGGGGAGAGGAAATTCATCCACCGAACAACTGGGTACATATGGTAAACTTTGGCGGCAAGTTTAGTATAAATGAGATGTTCACTACACATAAGGAGCAGTACCAAAAAGAAGTGGCAGAGATAGAGAAGGATATAGAATCATATGTGTCTCAGGCATTTGAACGACATTTCCTGGCTTCTTGTATGTGGTGTTTTGATAGGATAAGGGAGGCGGGAGGACTGGGGGTTTTTTGTCATCCCTATTGGAGAAATAGAACTGGCTATGATACATCTACCCTTCTTACAAAATATATGCTAGATAAGCAGCCGTTTGATACATTAGAGGTTATAAGTGGGTTTACCTATGAGGAATTGGAATCCAACAGTTTGCAGGTAGAGTTTTATCATGAGCAACAGGCTAAAGGCAAACGTATACCCATAGTAGGGGTTACCGATGCTCATGGTTGTGATACTGGAGAACTGTTTGGATGGTATTATACGATTGTATTTTCTTCTGATGATACTTTGGAAGGTCTTATATCAAGTATAAAGGGGCTTCGAAGTGTAGCTGTAGAAGCGGTACCCGGTGAACATGAGCATGTATATGGTTCATTTAGGCTAGTAAAATACGCCCACTTTTTGATACGAGAGGTATTTCCTCTTCATGATGAATTGTGCTACGATGAGGGTAACATGATGCTTAGATATATTACAGGGGATCAAGGTGCAAAAGATTTATTATCTTGGGTAAAAGGGCAAACAGATACATTTTATAATTATATATTTTATGAGGATATATAGGAGTATTGAATTTCGCTGTTAAGGGAAGTGATTAAAATAGGGGGTATAATAAGAGCCCAGGGTATACTATACCCTTGTTGTTCTAAGACTCATGTAATATATAGATTTAATATAGATCATCCGTTAGAGCAGCTAAATATAGCTTTTAGCTATTATCCCAAGGTATGTGAAGATAAGGAAAAAGCAAAAGATATGATAATAGATGCTTTATATAAATTTACAGAAGAAGGGGATAGGCGGGAGATAGTAGAGAAATGGGAAGAATATATGCCCATCAAAAACCTATTAACCATATCTATAGATGATCCAAAAGGATTTAGGGGGTGTGCTCACCGTCATTTATCAGAGCAGCATCTATTTTTATCAGAACATTCTGCATCTCCTGGTTTTACACTAGGGCCTATTTTCAAAGGTGAGTGGCAGATCACAATAAGTGTTCATGCGGTGGTAACTGATGAGTGCTATTATACCCTTTATGTATGGGAGGGAGAAGATTATGAATGATAAATGGATAGCATGTGAGCTACATACCCATACCATACATAGTGATGGCCAGCTTACTTTGACGGAGTTGGCTAAAAAGGCGAAGGTATTCGGGCTTCGTTGCATAGCATTGACCGATCACAACACCATATCTGGCCATAGTGAGATACAAAAGGCTCAGGAAATTTCAGGTATAGATATAGTACATGGTCTTGAGTGGACTACCTTTTATGGTCATATGGTAGCTATGGGAATTACTGAATATGTAGACTGGAGGGATAAGGGGCCAGGAGATATACATAAGGGTATAGAGGAAGTGCATGGAAAAGGTGGTTTGGTGGGAATAGCGCATCCATACAGGTTTGGAAGTCCTATGTGTACAGGATGTCATTGGCAGTTTGATATACAAGATTGGGAAGATGTGGATTATATTGAAGTATGGTCTGAATATTTTCCACCTATAGATCCGGTAAATAAGCGGGCATTTAAATTATGGACTGATCTTTTGAATGCAGGATATAAAATTACAGCAGTAAGCGGTAGGGATTGGCATGGGGATGATGGAGGAAAAGTAGCTGTAACCTATTTATATAATTCATATAGCTCACATGATTTCTTTGATAACAGAGTAGTAGATGCTCTATCTCATCATAGGGCGAGTGTAACCATGGGTCCATTTCTAGACATTAAAGCCGGTATGGCTGGATCTTCTTTTATGATTGGTGACACTATATCCATATATAATGATACATTATCCATATATATAGATATGGACTTTAGTGTCCGTCAAGGTAAATGGGCACTGGATAAGCGCCCGATTACTATAACTTTAAATAGTAATATGGGAGTATTATATAGCTATAGTTTTGATAAAACCGAGCAATGTATGAAGATTGAAGCCCATATTGCCACCAAGGGTGTAAAGTGGGTAAGGGGAGAGTTGTATGGTAGCATGTATGATATGCATACCATGTTAGCTTTTACTAATCCACTGTTTTTTGACCTTAAGAGTAATTAGCAAAGTGGGAGTTTAGCATATCTGAGCCAAATATGGATAAAAAACTAGACTGCAATTTTGCAGCCTAGTTTTTTATCCTTTATTCTGTTTTATCTTCAACATTATTTTCTTCAGGTGGAGTTTGTTCCTGGGGTTTAACGGTTATAGTTATGCTATTACTACTCTTTACTCCATTATATATTACAGATAGTTGTACTTGACCTTCTTTTTTAGCCTCTATCTCTGTATTACTTACCCCTATTATTTCAACATTGTCAGATTCAAGGCTAAATCCAGATTCAACGCTTTCTTCAGTATTGTTATCATATACTGCCGTTATCTTTATACTAGGTGTATATTTTTTCCCTATTATCATCTCTATGGATTTTGGGGATGATATTTTTATTTCCTTTAACTTCGGTGGTTGGGGTTTGGCTTTTATATTTACGGTAGCCTTGGCGGTTAGACCATTAAATGTTGCAGATATTTCGGTGGTCCCTGCATTAAGTCCCTTAATTGTGCCATTAGCTTTATCTATTGAGACGATATCGGGATTACTATTCCAGCTTGCCTTATTAGCTACGTTTTGTTGCGCACCATCATTATATATAAGCTGAAGTTTGGCAGATTGTCCTTCTTCAATGGATATATTCGCCAATGTCAAAGTAGGTGCAGGTTTGGCAGGTTTTATGCTGACAGGAGCGCTGGCTGCTACTTCCCCAAATGTGGCTATTACTTTTGTGCTCCCGCCTGCCAGCCCTTTTATATTGCCATTGTTTATTTTGGCTATTTTATCGTTTTCTACTGACCATTTCACAGTAGATGGTGCGCTTCTCGTAGTACCATCATCATATATTGCTTTTACTGATAGTGGTGCCTCTTGCCCTGCTTCTAATTCTATTGGTCCTTGAAATACCAACTTAGTAACCTTATTGCCAGGTACTTGTGCCTTTAATCTCTGTGTAAGTTCAGTATTCTTTTTACCCTTTATAACCTCTACTTCAGTACCTTTTTGGCAGTGCTCATATACAAATTTTGCGTCGGGTACGGTAAGGCGTATACAGCCATGAGATACTGGTCTTCCTAAGTTTCTTACTGAGGTATGGGATAGGGTGGATTCATCTGTAGTTTTAAATAGTACTGAGTGAAAAAGGATACCGCCTTTTATTCGAACCCAGTATTGGGCATATACATCAAATTTTTGAAAGTATCCCCAACGGCCTTTTTGTCCAGGTATTACAAATGTACCAAGGGGGGTCGGAGTACCAGGTGCACCAGTAGAAGCTATCATCTGCCTAAGTACCTTATCGTATTTTCCCGATTTGCTTCTTCCAAATACTGTTACTACTTGGTTTGTAACATCGATTTGGATTTTATAGGGCAGGGGTTTTTTCTCCGCTGCTTTTGCCTTTTTTTCCTCTTCTTTTTTCTCCTGTTCAGTTATTTTATTGTTATCTTCTAGTATTTCCACGTCTTTTGATGGCCCTTCTTCGGGTTTGTTTTTATCGATTAGTTCACAAGATATGTTATCCTCTAGTTCATCTTCATCTGTTTTTGCTTGTTCATCTAAGTCTATTATATCGGTGCTGTTGGTACCATCGTTCTCAGCTTGTTGATTTTTTCCCGCTTTTGAGCAGCCTGATACCGATAATACAAATATACAAGCAAGCATAATTATAAATATTCTTTTACCAGCCTTCATACCAATTAGCCTCCTATTTTAAATGAATATGTAGTGCTAAATCAATGATAGCTTTAAAAAAAGGCAGTGTCAATTAAAATACCCACAAATTAATATTTGTAACATTAATTTAATGTATGCAGAAAAAGTGTAAAGATTACCTTATAGAAATGCAGTAGTAAAACCTATATAATAGAGTAAAGTAGAAGAAAGAGAGGCAAATACATGGGAAAAAAATTCAAATCTTTTATGTGTGTTTTCATAATTCTTTATCTATTGGTTCCATTGACGGTTCATGCTAAGAATGAAGATGTTTCCATAAAGGCTTCAATTGGGTTTGAAGGTTATTTTAAGATGGGGGAATGGGTACCTATAAACATTGAGGTGCAAAACAAAGGTGAGGATATAAAGGGCAGTATAGAGATCTCGGCAAATCAGGATGAGGCCTCTGCAATATTGTATACTACTCCCGCCATAGTGCCTAAAGGTGCTACAAAGCAATTTACAATGTATATAAAGACCAATATACTTCAAAGACGGTTTAATGTAAACCTTATGCAAGGTGGAGAATTGGTACAAAGCTTTAGAATAGACGATGCAAAGCCAATATCCAACAATAACTATTTAATGGGAATCCTGACTGAAGATAAAAATGCCATGAGCTATTGGTGGCAGGGATTAGGTGGCAATAATAGCCTTTTTTCAAACTATCAAGCGGTGGCACTGTCTTTGGGCGATATTCCGGATAAAAATCAGGTTATGGATAATTTTCATATAATCATACTGAACGATATGGATACTAGTGAATTGTCCGATGGGCAGTTAGATACCCTTAAAAGCTGGGTAGATAGGGGTGGCATATTAATAATAGGAACTGGAGCAAGGGGAGAGAAGACATTAAAGGGAATTAAAGAGTTTTTGCCACCATTTGAAATATTGGGTAGCAAGCTTGTATCAGGGTTATCGGAGTTTGAGAATATTTCAAATACCAAGTTTGACAGCGCTGCTTCTGTGGAGATAATGCAAATTAGAGGTCTTTCTGATAATACTATATTAAATCAAGGCGAAGACGAAATAGTCTATAGAGTGAAGAGTGGAGAAGGGGATATATTTATATCGTCCTTTGATTTAGGACTGAAGCCTATGACAGATTGGCAGGGTAGCAAGGCATTTTGGAATGGACTTTTTATAAAACATTTAGATACAGTCAAACAGGAACAGCTACAAATGCCAAATATCAGGAATAACTATAAATATGATCTTATCCGAGGGATAAAAGTAGCTCTAGGTGGCATAGAGGCCATGGATCTGCCGTCAATAGGCAAGATATCCATAATACTTGTTATCTATCTCTTGATAGTAGGCCCCATTCATTATCTAGTGTTAAAGAAACTTGATAAGAGGGAATGGGCTTGGGGAAGCATACCTGTCCTTGTGCTCATATTTTCCCTTATCATATATCAAATGGCCTACAATACAAAGGGCAATGAGCGTATAATAAACAATGTCTCATTGATAGATATGAAATCAGGCGATGTCTCAATTGCCGATAGGTATATAGGTGTATTCATACCTAAAAGGGGTAGGTATGAGGTAACTTTAGATAAAAATGTATTATTATCTACTGACATAGGTGATACAGATCCAAGGGATAATGAAATAAAAAGGGAGAACGTTGTAGCAAGGGTGATGGAAGGCAATCCATCGGGGGTAGAGATATTAAATGCCAATGTATGGACCATGCAAACTATAAATGTTAAGGAGACAAGCAACAAATTAGGTGGCATGGTTGCTGAACTATACTACCAGGATGGAAGGATAAATGGCACGATAACAAACAACACGCCATTTCCATTGGAGGACGGAGTATTAATATCATATTATGGATATGAAAAACTGGGCAATATAGCGGCAGGTGAAACAAAGGATGTAGATATGAGCATTATGTCAAATGTTCAAGGGGATATGATATATAATATGATAAATACACTTTATCCCGATCAATCCAATCAAAACTTTAAGACGTTTCGTGCATTAAGTGATGATGAGAGAAAGTATTTTATAAAGCGGAGAATGTTGGAAGGTATCCTTAGAAAAGATAGTTCCATGAAACACGAAGGGGGACACATGAGTAAAGCACTATATTTTATTGGATTTAGTGATCAAAAGGTATGGGACGATCCAATGGTAAATGGTAAAGCTTCTGATGAGTCATACTATTTTAATGCGATAACATCTGAGATTGAATTTAAAAAAGAGCATGATGATAATGTAGGTATTCCCCCAGGGGTTTTAAATGGTATATTGGATACCAAGGCATCGCAGGGACTGCATGCAGAGGGGAAGACTATATATATACCAAGCAATACGGAGGCTAGAATAGCCTTTGATATGAGAGATTTTAAGGATGTGGATATATCCAAGTTTGATATATACTTGAGGACTTTTTCAGGACAGGGGAATGTAAAGATATATAATAACGAAAAGAATGAATTTGAAGTATTAGATAAGGGTACCTTGGGTCAAGATATGTTAAATGTTATAAATTTAAACGCAAAAACGATACAGAAATTTGTAGACGATGATTATAATATACGGATAAGTATATCTTCCAGTTCTATGGAGGATCTGATTATTGAAATGCCCACTTTTGCATTGGAAGGGAGGCAGAGTTAATGCTAAAAGTAGATGGATTGGTAAAGAAGTATGGAAAGTTTTTGGCAGTTGATCATTTGAATATGGAGATAGAAAATGGCCAGATATATGGCTTTGTAGGGCCAAATGGTGCCGGTAAGACCACAACCATGAGGATAATTGCTACTTTATTGCCTGCTACTGCCGGAAAGGTGGAGGTAGGGGGTATAGATGCCTTTAGACAGCCGTTGGAGGTTAGGGGGCATATAGGATACATGCCCGATTTCTTTGGAGTGTATGACAATTTAAAGGTGATGGAATATTTGGACTTTTACGGAAATTTGTATCATATACCCTATGACAAGCGTATGAAGACTGCTAATGAGCTTTTGGAGCTGGTTGAGCTTGAGAATAAAAGGGAGAGTTATGTAGATGAATTATCAAGGGGTATGAAGCAACGATTGTGCCTTGCTCGCAGTTTGATACATGACCCTGATCTCCTCATATTGGATGAACCGGCCTCGGGTATGGATCCTAGGGCCCGCATAGAGATGAAAAGGATACTTCACAAGCTTAAGGATTTGGGGAAAACCATACTTATAAGTTCGCATATACTTCCAGAGCTAGCGGAAATGTGTGATATAGTGGGCATAATAGAGGGTGGACGTATGGTGGCTGAAGGTAGTGTGGACGATATAATGTCCAAGATATCAGGCAGCACCATAATAAATATAAGGATGATGAGGGATGCAGACAAGGCAATAAAAATCTTGAAGGAACATCCCCTTGTATCTGGAGTAACTAGGGAAGGAAATGAACTGGAGGTTTCGTATATAGGCAAGGATGATGAAATATGGCAGGTTATAAAGGCATTAATAGATAATAGATTACCCATATTATCATTTGGTGCTGCAGGTGGAAATCTGGAGAAAATATTTATGGAGGTGACCAAGGGTGAAGAATTCACTAAATAATCCTGTACTTTCAAGTGAACTAAAGATAAAGATGAGAAACTGGAAGACGTTTGCAGCCATAAGTAGTTATGTAGGCGTGATGCTCCTTATAGCATTTATATTTTTTAAGGCATTTATAGAAAGACAGATGAATTTTGATGCGATAATAAATGCTAATACTTCTATAGGCCTTCAATTATATATGCTTTTGGCCATAGTGCAGTTTATATTGATAGTATTAATAGTTCCAGCGCACACATCAGGTGCCATAAGCATGGAGCGTGAGAGGCAAACCCTTGATCTTCTATTATGTACCAAGATAGCCCCTTTAAAGATAGTACTCGGCAAACTTTTTTCATCCATGAGCTTTGTACTGCTCCTTATAATATCGTCTATTCCCCTTTTTAGTCTAGTATTTTTATTTGGTGGTGTGGCGCCTAAGGATGTGTTTTTCCTATTTCTATTCTATATAATAACTGCCATAGCTATAGGCAGTATGGGAATTTTCTATTCAACCATCCTAAAAAAGACGATAACGGCTACTGTAGCTTGCTATGTAACGGTATTTATACTATGGGTGTTATCTGCGCTTATAGGAGGTTATACCATTTCAACTAGATATGAAAATGTTAATGCTTTAAAGAAGGTATATACTCCATTTATATTTTATTTCAATTCGCCTATGGGATTAGGGGATATGTTGAGCAGTCAGGCTACGGGCAATATAGGTGGTATAAACTCTCTTTTTGGTATTAATCACGGTTTTGTCCCCTCTGTATCTCCAAAGGGCATAACAGTTATCATGGATAAATGGGAGATGCTAAGTTTTTGGATAAAGAACTCCATAGTCATGGGCATAGTGTCTATTATTTTGCTTTTGATAAGCGCAAATAGAATAAATCCTTTGAATACTAGATTTGGGATCAAGAGGCAGGATAAAAAATGAAAAGTAATATAGATGCTGAAATTACAAAGGCATTATGGCCTATACGGAAAAGACTGATCATAGGGCAATTTATAAAATCCATAATCTTTGCTATTATGATATCTTCGTTAGTTGCCTTAGGTTTTATGATAGTATCATTCTTTGTACCATTAGAGCATCTTTGGTTCTATATATGTATAAGTGGATCTATCATATTATTTATTTGTATAATGGGGTCTTTGTTTTCCATGCCTTCATATATGGATGCTGCTCGAGCAGGCGACAGGTTGGGACTTAAAGAGCGGCTTGTAACTGCCTTGGAGTTAGGGGAGAGCAGCGAAGTTTTTGCTGTTTTGCAAAGGAGGGATGCTATAGAGCATCTAAAGGGTATTGATTTTAAGAAGATTCCTTTATCTATTTCAAAAGAGTGGTGGTATGTGACTCTTTTGTGCATATCAATCCTTCTTTTGCTCACCTTTATTCCAAATTCTCAGCATCAAGTGATAAGGCAGAGGCAGGCGGTTATGCAAGAGGCACAAAGATTGGTGGATTATATAGAGAAAGATGCTGAAGAAAAATTAAAAATGGATAATCGTCTTACAAAAGAGGAGCGACAGGAGATTTTAAAGGAGCTTAGAAGGCTCTCCTCCCGCCTTGAAGGGACAAAGGACTATACTGAGGGTATAAAGGAAATTTCAAAGGCCCAGGATGATATAAAAAAGATATTAGATAAACAAAATATGTCTAGATTAAATAACGTAAAAAATGTCCTAAATGCCCATTCTACTACGTCAGAGCTAGGTAAGGCGCTAGAGGAAAAGGATTATGATAAGCTAGGGTCGGAAAGTAAAAAGTTAATGGAAAAAATGGCCCAGGGTGGATTGGATGGGGATACTAAATTAGCTTTAAAGGATGCCCTAAAGCAAATACCGGAAGGTCATAATATAGATATTTCTGTTCCTTCCGGCATAGGAGATTTTGAGGATGCACTGGTAAAACTTATGTCAAATGATATACAAAATCCTGGGGATATTGAATATATGCTGCAGACTGCAAAAAGCTCCATAGCCCAGGCAGCGGGAGAAAATATTCCAAATCCTATGGCAGAAAACAACAAAGCTATGCAGAAGGCGGGAGATGAAAAAAAATGGAGTTCTAAAGATCAAAATGCCCAAGATGGGCAGACCGGTCAAGGTAATCAAAGCGTTCAAGGTAGCCAGGGTAGTCAATGCAATCAAGGTAATCAAGGTGGTCAGGGAACAGGTATGGACGGAAAGGGAGCAGGACAAGGACATACAGGATACGAAAAGATATATGCGCCAACTAGATTGGGTGATGGTGGCGAGATAAGTAATGTCAAGGGACAATTAACAGAAGGGGGCCCGAGTGAGCATTTTAAAGCTGAGGCGGGAGGGGAGGCCTATGGAGGCTTTATTCCCTATAATGAAGTGCTTGGAACATATAAAAGTCAGGCAATGGAAACCCTTGGCAGGCGGGAGATCCCATCTGGTATGGAGGAATATATAAAGAAATATTTTACTTCATTGGAGGATTAGGAGGACAAAAAATGGGATTAGGTGAAAAGGATATAGATAACTTTGCCGTTAAGATAGAAGATATACAAAGGGAGATACAAAAGGGCATAATAGGCCAAACAGAGGTAATAAGGCAGGTTTTATTAGCAGTGCTTTGTGGTGGCAATGTGCTTTTGGAAGGGGTGCCAGGCCTTGGCAAGACCAGACTTGTAAAAACCCTTGGTCATGTACTGGATTTACAGTTTAGTCGTATACAGTTTACACCGGATCTTATGCCTGCCGACATAACGGGGACCAATATAATCGTTGATAAAGGTGGGTTTAAATTTCAGCAAGGTCCCATATTCAGCAATATAGTGTTAGCAGATGAGATCAATAGGGCTACTCCAAAGACTCAGAGTGCCCTTTTAGAGGCCATGCAGGAGCATACGGTAACAGTAGCAGGGACAACATATGAATTGCCAAAGCCATATTTTGTACTGGCTACCCAAAACCCCTTAGAGCAGGAGGGTACCTACCCATTACCTGAAGCCCAATTGGATCGGTTTCTATTTAAGATAACGGTGGATTTTCCAAAGCTTGATGAGCTCCACGATATAATAAACTTAACTACAACAGGGGATGAGGTATATATAAATAAAATGGCAGATGGCAATTCAATACTTCATATGAAGGGGATAGGCGAATGCGTACCAGTAGCATTTTCGGTGCAAGACTATGCCTTAAAACTGGTTCTGGCTACCCATCCTGAATACGAAGGCGCACCTGAAGTTACAAAGGAATACGTGCGGTATGGATCAAGCCCTAGAGGGGCCCAGGCCATAGTATCTGCAGCCAGGATAAATGCCCTCATGGAAGGCAGATTGAATGTATCATTTGATGATATACGCTATGTAGCTTACCCGGCTTTGAGGCACAGGATATTTTTAAACTTTGACGGTTTAGCAAAAGGGCGCACGTCAGATGATATATTGGATGAAATAATACAAGGCTTGGATGAGTAGGGGATTAACATGCTTTTAGATGATCAATTTATAAAAAAGCTGGATGGGCTTTATATATGCACGGAAAGTTTTATAAGGGGACAGGGTGGCGGATCTCGAAGATCAAGGGAAAAGGGCAGTTCTATAGAATTTTCCGATTTCCGGGAATATGTGCCTGGAGATGATTTTCGCCATATTGATTGGAATGCATATGCAAGGCTTGGGAGGCTATATATAAAACTCTTTATGGAGGAAGAGAAGGCACCCTTTACCATGTTTTTAGATTGTAGCAAATCCATGGACTATGGGATTAATAACAAGGGGTATTTTGCAAAGAGGTTGTGTGCAGCATTGACATATATGGCTTTAAAAAACCTTGATACGGTGTCAATAGTAGGACTTAATGGGGATATTAATACTAATCTTAATAATCTATCCGGGAAACAATCCTTTTTAAGGAGTTCAGACTTTATAGAAGGTTTGTCATTTTACGGGGATACAAGACTATATGCCTCCATATCTTCATATCCGTACATAAAATCAGGAGGTGGTGTATCCATTCTTTTTACAGATCTTTTTTCTCAAGATGATTATAGTCAGGCCCTTAAATATCTTAAATATAAAAAACAACAGGTAATACTCATCCATATACTATCCCCTGAAGAGATATCCCCTCCGTGGCAGGGTGCTATAACTCTAGTAGATGCTGAAGACGGGGATGCAAAGGATATAACCATTACTCCTAGGATTTTAGATAGGTATAAAAAAGTACTTGATGATTTTATAAATACTGCCCATAGGTTTTGTTCCGGCATGGGTATATATTATATACCAGTTACAAGCGATACAAATCTTCAGAATATAATCTTTAACAATTTGATGGATAAGGGCTTAGTGAGGTAGGGGGTATGGAATTTTGCATTTTTTGAATCCATGGGGCTTTTTATTTGCCCTTTTTATACCTGGCATAATAATACTCTATCTTTTAAAACAAAAGCGACAGAGGATAGATGTATCAAGTGTACAGCTATGGAGCCAGGCAATAGATGATATGACTGCTACGAGACCGTGGCAGAAGTTTAAAAACAATATACTTATGTACCTTGAGATAGGGATAATAATTTGCTTGACTTTGGCTTTGACCCGTCCTTTTATAGCGAACTCCGATTCATATGGGCACTATATAGTTGTTTTGGATTCATCAGCCAGTATGCAGGCGGATGATGTAAAGCCTACAAGGTTTGAAAAGGCAAAGGATGATATTCAAAGTATAATAGATACTCTGCTCCCTTCTCAGTATATGACCATTATAGAGATGGGACCTTCTTCATATATTGCGGCTGACAGGATATCAGATAAAGGACTTTTATCCCGTATTCTTAAAGATATGATGCCTACAAATGGTGAAGGGGATATAAAAGGGGCAATGGATCTTGCAGAGTCTATGCTATCCTCTGAAGATCAAGATATAGTATGTATATTTACGGATCAAAATATCAATATAGAGGATAGTTTATTTAAGGTAAAACTATATAATGGTGATGGACAAAATAGGGCTATAACTCATATGTCATATTCAGAGTATGGTGATGGATGGGGTGTATTGGCCAAAATTATGAATTTTGGGGATAGCTCTAATATTACGTTAAAATGCAGTGCCGATGATCAGCTTGTGGATATAAAGGAGATAAGTCTTCCAAAAGGGGATAAAAAGGATGTATATTTTACTTCTATACCCCGAGATACCAACATAGTAAAGGTGGAAATTGTGGATAAAGACAATCTTTTAATTGACAATGTATCCTGGATACCCATAAAGGAGAGGGCGGAAAACAAGGGACTTTTGGTGACTCAGGGCAATATATTTTTGGAAAAGGTGTTGAATTTCTATGGAGGGCTGCTTATGGAGAAAGGGGCATATGAGGCATCTGAGGGGTTACTTGGCTATCAGCTTTATGTATATGATGGATATGTGCCAAAGGATGTACCGGAAGATGGAAATATAATAATATTTAATCCACAGGGTGATCAAAATTTATTTAAAGTTGTGGATAACTTTATGCCCAAAGGGATGATAAAAAATATATCGTCAAGATATAATCGTCTGCTTGAGCATGTGGATATTGATGATATAAATATTAGAAAAGCCAGCAAGATAGAATTCCCAAATTGGGGTGAAGAGGTTGTAGGGGATGGAGATAATACCCTCATATGGGCAGGAGAGATGAAAAGTCAAAAGTTTATAGTGTTTGCTTTTGATATACATGAGAGTGATCTTCCACTTAAGATGGATTTTCCTATATTGATGGGCAACATATTAAATTGGATATTACCGGGAGTAAAGACTAATACATTGAATTGTTATGCAGGCGAAGAAGTGGCTATAGATGCTATTCCAGGTTCCAGCAGCATAGATATAGTCTTACCTGATGGCAGTGAAAAAAGGGTTGCACCTCCTTATCCAATAGTACCTTTTGACGATACTACCCAGTTAGGGGTATATACCATAAAACAGGGGATGGGTTCGAGTACAATTGAGGACAGATTTACAGTGTCTGTACCTACCCATGGGGAGTCTGATCTAGCATTAAAAAATAGATCGTATGATATACAAAATACACAAAAGGAACGGACAGTGGAAGGCAGGCGGGAGCTTTGGCCGTATTTTGCACTGGTTGCACTGGCTTTTATGTTGATAGAATGGTGGGTGTATAGACGTGGGTATTAGTTTTTCAAATCCATGGTGGCTTTTAGCCCTTATCCCCGTGTTGGGGTTTGTGATATGGACGGCCATCTATATGGGTGGTATAAGAGGAAAAAAGGCAAAAGTAGGGCTTGGACTTCGTATAGCCTCCCTTACCATTGTCGTATTAGCTCTGTGTGGTATGGGAATAGACACCCTAAATGATAAAACATCTTTAGTATTTGTAGCTGATATATCAAACAGTACTAAAAATGTTAAGGGGCAAATAGATGAATTTATCTCTACTGCTATTTCTAAAAGATCGGATAAATTTGAAGTGGGTATAGTATCCTTCGGGAAGGATGCTATGGTAGAGCATCCCGTATCTTCAGATGTTATCTTTAGTGGATTGGAGACTACGCCAAATCCCAATTTTACTAATATAGATGATGCTATCAAAAAGGCAGTATCCATAATGCCTGCTGATGGTCGAAAAAAGATAGTGCTTTTGACAGATGGCAGCCAAAACGTTGGGGATGGTATAGAACGGGCTAATATGCTCTATAAGCAGGGGATAAGGTTGGATGGTGTATTCTTAGATAATGCTATTCATAAAGATGCCCAGATAAGTGACATAGAACTTCCTAGTCATGTATATGAGGGAGAGGATTATACAATACGGATAAGGGTGGACAGCAGCATTGTAACCACTGCTATACTGCGTATCTATATGGATAGAGAGCTCATAGGCAAGGAGGATGTAACACTACAAAAGGGACAAAATATATTTGTATTTAATAAGAAGGCCGACGAAGGTGGTATAAAGGCCATTGAAGCCAGTTTGGAGGTAGAAGACGATGATATACTTCAAAATAATACCTTGTCCAGCCATATAAATATATCTGGTCGTCCCAATATAGCGGTGGTAGAAGGGATGGATGGGGCATCCCGTGAGGTATCAAAGGTATTACAATCTGGAGGAATAGATTTTAATCTATATACACCCAATACCCTTCCTTCTGATATGGGCGAGCTGGGTAAATACCATGCCATGATACTTTGCAATGTATCCGCTGATGATTTGGATGAATCCAGGCTCTCTATGATAAAGTCATATGTGGAACAATTAGGAAGGGGACTTCTTGTGGTAGGAGGGGATAACAGTTATGCCTTAGGAGGCTATCAGGATACTCCACTTGGAGATATATTGCCGGTGGATAGTTCTATTGAACAGAAAGGCGAGATCCCGTCTTTAGCCCTTGCGTTGGTTATAGATAAGTCGAGCAGTATGGCTGCTGGAGAATACGGCGTATCTAGACTTGACCTTGCCAAGGAAGCTGCTATCCGTTCATTAGGCGTGCTTAGAGAGCAGGATAAGATAGGCATAGTAGCATTTGATAGTGCGCCTTTTTGGGTAGTCAATATGCAAAAGCCAGAAGATATAGAATCTATAGAGGATGCCATTGGCATTATAAAGTCGGGAGGCGGAACTAACATGTATCCTGCCCTTAAAATGGCGGTAGATGCCCTGAAAGAGGAAAATGCAAAACTAAAGCATATCATTGCCCTTACGGATGGTCAATCTATGCCAGGTGATTTTGAAGGTATTATTGACGAAACACAGGATTTAGGCATTACTCTATCTACAGTAGCGGTTGGGCAGGATGCCGATAAGGCTTTTCTCGAGAAGTTGTCAGAAGGCGGTAATGGTAGATATTATTATACAGATGAGTTTTCCAATCTTCCAAAGATCTTTGCCAAGGAGACATTTATGGCAGCCCAAACCTATATACAGAATGATAAATTTCATCCCATTATTTCAGGGGATTCCCCTATAATGACAGGACTGAATAGTGGTGTACCCGCCCTTTATGGATATATTGCAACTACTATAAAACCGGGGGCATCTATGGTGCTGTCAAGTCCCAAAGAGCATCCAATATTAGCCGAGTGGCAGTATGGTATGGGTAGAGTAGTGGCTTGGACAAGTGATTTTACAGGTACATGGTCTGGAGACTGGATAAGCTGGGGAGATGTATCTAAATTTTGGATGAATACCATATCAAGTATATTGCCTGTAAAACAGGGTGGAACAGGGGATATAAATGTAGAGCGGACTGGTGATAAGGGAGAGATTGTATTTAAAACACAGGATGATATGACGGGAGATGTAGCGCACAAGGCAGTGGTCATATATCCAGAGGGATCTAAAAAGGAGATAGACCTTGATGCTGAAAAGCCGGGAGAGTTTAAAGGGCGTTTTTATATAGAGGATCCGGGGGTATATGCCATAAAGATCATAGGATATAAGAATGGAAAGGTGCAAAATAGTCTGGATACTGCCCTGTCTGTAAGCTATTCGCCAGAGTATGATATGAGAAATGCGCCTTCCCGTGAGTTTGTAGAGAGGTTGGTACAGTCTACCGGCGGGAGGATGTTGACTAGTCCTGATGAGGTTTTTGTAGATGATATGAAGCCTGTATGGTCCCATATTGATATATCTAGGTACCTGCTTATCATAGCATTACTGCTTTTTGCAGCAGATATAGGTATAAGACGGTTAGTGTAAAGGCGGGAGGTTTTTCAGTCTATTTAGCAAATATTGTTATGTATGAAAATATTGATCCTTGTGTGTTATATTACCAGATGATATCATTTAATCACAAGGTATAGACATATATTATAAGTAAATATACATTTAAAGTTTTACATGCCGCAAACAACAATAAATTATACTGTATTCCAATAAGCTCAATTAAAACCTTATTTGGCACGTTGACTAATAAATATAAGGGTGGTGTCAATTATGACGATTCAACAACCTGACATTTCTGTAATTATTCCAATGTATAACAGAGAGAAATATATAAAGGAGGCTATAGAGAGCATTCTAGAACAAACTTTTCAGAATTTCGAAATAATAGTCCTAGATGATTTTTCTTCTGACCATTCGTGTGAAGTATTAAAATCCATAGAGGATCCTCGTATAATTCTCTACACTGCAGATGAAAAGAGTGGCATTGCAAAATTACGTAATATTGGAAATGATATGGCTAGAGGCAAATATATTGCTGTAATGGATTCTGACGATATCATGCCTTCCTATCGTCTAAAGGAGCAATTCGACTTTTTAGAGAATAATCCGGATGTAGGCGTAGTTGGCGGTCACTGTAAGATGTTCGGAGATTACGAGGGGATGTTATTGAATAATTGGGATAGCGATACTATCAATTGTGGACATCTATATCGAACATTGGTATTTCATGGAACATCAATGATCAGGAAATCTGTGCTCAAGGAGTTCAATCTAAAATATAATGAGGATTATTTTGTAGGTGAGGACTGGGCTCTTTGGGTTGACATGATAAATAAGGTAAAGCTGGTCAATCTAGATCGCTGTTTTTTATACTATAGGATTCATGATCAGAGCATTAGTAAGCTCTCACAAGATAACAGAGAGTTAAAGGCGAGGCGTAGGTCTACGCTAGATAAAATACGTATGACAGCTTTCAATAATTTAGGATTTAAATTAGAAGAAGAGGAACTTGTATTATTTAAGAGGTTCTTTGGAGAGGTTGACAAGGATCTACCAAAATTTACGCAGGGCGAATATGAGAAAGTAAAAATAATTATATCAAAACTAAAGTGTCAGGCAGAGGATTTGGAATTTAATGCCGAGGCGTTTTCGAAATTTACGGATATGTGGTCAAAAAAAATGGCAAAAAGGCACGGAATCTTCTATGAAGAAGACTAAAAATTCACTATCCCGTTTTTTTGTAGATAACAAGAGATATGCCGGCTATTTTATGTTACTATTTTTAAGCGCCATCGCCATGGGATTTTTTCAGACATCCATTGCAAAGATTATGGGTGAGATAGTAGATTATGGTCTATCACTAGATAATGAGGCAATGCTGAGGCGAATTCCCCTTCTAGGTGTATTATTGCTTGCTGAATTTGTACGCAACCTATCAAATTATTTTATTTCAGCCCATTCTATAGAAAGTATTTTTTTAGATACACGTAATAAAATATTTAGGGTTATTACTGAAATACCTATTAGTATACTGGAAAAAAATTTAGATTCTGGTGATATAATTTCCAGAGTTAACAGTGATATGATGAGTCTTTGTGCAACATTAGACAATTATACCTGGTTTCTCAATGTCTATGTTGTAGGTGTAATTGCGTTGATAATGTGTTTACGTTTAAGCCCAATTTTAACTTTTGTCTACATTGCAGGTTTTCCGATTTCCATTTTTATATTAAAAAGAGTTAGTTCCCCATTAGGTGAATTACAATCTGAAAAGCTAAAAAATATGGGATTAGCAACTAATTTGGCAACAGATACGATTCGTGGATTAAGCGTTGTAAAATCTTATTCTTTAGAAAATATAATGCTAGAGCGTTATGGCAAATTGGTTGATAAGGGTACAGAATCAGATATAGCAAGTGAAAAGATAGGTTTGAAGATGAACTTTGTTAAAAACTTTTTTAATATTGTTCCGCTGTTTAGTGTTCTTATGCTCAGCGTTTATCTAGTTTTTAAAAAAATGATTTCACCGGGCGAGATAATAGCTTTTTTATCTATAAGCCGGCTCTAAATTTATCATGCAAGGCGAAGATACGGCAGTATGTTTCAAAAATATAAACTTTTCATATAATGGTCAAGAAAATCTTTTTACTAATTTATGTTTCGATATAAAAAAAGGTGAAAGAGTAGCTATAGTTGGACATAGTGGAAGTGGTAAAAGCACTATTATCAAACTATTATGCAAATTTTATCAGGTAGATGAAGGGGAAATCTATGTCTTCGGGAATAAAATTTCAAATTTAAATGCACATTCATTGTGGAAAAATGTAACTCTCGTAGACCAAAATGCTTTTCTTTTTGATGATAGCATATACAATAATATTATTTATGGTAGAAAAGATGCTGATATAGAAGAAGTAGAACAAGTTCTCAAAGAAGCTTATTGTTGGGATTTTGTCTCTGATTTGCCTAAAGGGATTCATACTAAAATCGGGGAAGATGGAATTAATCTTTCAGGTGGACAAAGACAGAGATTAGCTATTGCACGGGCTCTAATAAAAGACGTACCGTTGGTGCTTTTAGATGAGCCGACATCGGCGTTGGATGTGGAGGCAGAAGCAGTTGTACAAAAGGCAATAGATAACCTGGTAAAGGGTAACACCTCCCTTATAATTGCCCACAGAATTTCGACCATAAAGAATGCAGATAGGATAATTGTAATTGATGATGGCAAAATAGTAGAGCAGGGGGACTATGATACTTTAATAGACCAAAAGGGCTATTTTTATAGATTAGCTGCTAAGCAAATTCAATGATGTGTGGTAAAGATGATTGAAAATAATAAAAAAATACTATGTTAACTTTAGTCGCCTATTTTCATTAATGGGCTCTGAAAAGAAGAAATACATAATTGGTAGTATTATGAATACAGCCAATATAGCCGTTTCATTTGTAATACCATTTATATTGAGTGAATTTGTGCTCATTGTCCAGAGTGAATTTGCAAGCGCTCAGATACATAAAATAGTTATGCTTTGCGTCATACTCTTGTTTGCCATTCCCATCGCATCTATCGGCAATTATCTCAAACAAGCTGCAGCGATATATGGAACTGCCAAGATCAGAAAAAATCTATTATACCACATTGAAAATTCAAGCATAAGGCAGGTACATGACCTTACTTTAGAAAACTGTATAACCTATATCACAAGCGATGTAGAAAATATCTGTAGAATGCTAAAGGGATTTGGGATGGCAAATCTTTTCCGATTTTTTATATTGTATATCCCGGCTTTTTTAGTTTTGTTGTTTAAAGATTGGAGAATGGCACTGCTTGGTGTTATACTAAATATAATTACAGTCATAGCTTCAACTTTTCTAAACCCTAGAGTTCGATTTCATGAAAGAGCTGCTCAGGAGAGTTTGGCAGATTCTGCAGGTGTGCTTATGGAGGCTGTGAGGGGAGCTAGTCTAGTTAGAATATTTTCGATGGAAGATACCCTTAAAGACAAGTACAATGACAGGTGTAAAGGAATCTACAAAAACAGATCAAAGTTTATAAGATTTAATGGGCTAGTGAGCTCGATTACTTTTGTATTTTTAAATTCATCCAAGTTGCTGGGATTTTTATTTGGTCTTTATTTGGTGTTTTCAGGTAGGATGGAGTTGGCAAATGTCGTATTGACTTCCGGACTGATAGGTATCATGGCTGATGGTTTAAACAGTTTGACAAACTTTATAAAGTTTATTCAGAATGGACTCGTGTCTTCCGATAGAGTTTTTGAAGTTTTAGATATGCCTTTGGAGGAAGAAAAAGTGACTGAAGAATTGCCAGATCTAAACTACTCTAAGGCGATAAGATTTAAGGACGTCAAGTTTTCCTATAATTCCAATAATAAGGTTTTAAATTCTCTATCGTTAAAAATAGATAGGGGTGATGTAGTCGCAATAGTAGGTTCTTCTGGCGGAGGTAAGAGCACTATTATTAGATTGCTACAAGCCCTTTATGAAACTGACAGTGGTGAGATATTCTTATTTGATAAGCCCTATAGCAAACTAAAAAATAGGGACATAAGGAATATGTTTGCCTATGTACCACAAGAAAATATACTATTTCAAGGGACAATAAGAGAAAATATCTCCTTTGGCAATACGGATAGCAGTCTTGACCAAATAATAGAGGCCTGCAAGAGAGCTAATATACATGACTTTATCATGTCGCTGCCAGATGGATATGATTCTATGATAGGTGAAGATTCAAAAAATATCTCAGGTGGAGAAAGACAGAGAATGGCACTTGCAAGGGCATTTTTAAAAGATGCCCCTATCTTGCTTTTGGATGAACCTACATCATCCATTGATGCAAAGTCGGAAGAACTAGTGTTGGAATCTATTTCTTCTTTATCAGAGGATAAAACCGTTTTAATTATAACCCATAGACTGAGTGCTATTAAAATAGCGGACAGTATACTCATAATAGAGGATGGAAAATTGGTGGAGGAGGGAACTCATTTAGAACTATTAGATAGAAACGGAAGGTATAGAGAACTATATCAAACTGGTATACCCTTGGTAAATTAAATAGCTATAAGTTTGGGAAACAGTAAATTAATGCACAGGAGCGCCTACATAATGGATTATAGATTAAAAAGACTATCATCATATGCTGACCATCGAATGTCTTTACTGGACCTGGTGTCCGATGAAACAATATCCAGCATATCTAATTATAAACTTATCATTGGAAGACTCATATATTATTATAGATGATAAACATTACAAAAGGACGTTACGTAATTGTTATGATTTAAAGTTATAGGGGGAAGTTGGTATGCTAGTGCTATAGCATGCCTTGCTTTTTTTATTCATGACATTTTACAGTAGTAAGCAAAAAAACTATCCTTTATAAATTTACTCAGTAATATATAATAAGAACATATAAAATATATATGAAGTAATAGATTCACGAGTTATGAAAGGATAATACAAATGGGAGATGAATTGAGCATAAGGAATATAGGGATATTGGCCCATGTTGATGCAGGAAAGACCACATTGACGGAGCAGATGCTCTACAAAAGCGGAATTATAAAGAGTCTTGGAAGCGTGGACAAAGGAACGGCACATACCGATGGGTTGGAGGTAGAAAAACAGAGAGGTATATCTGTAAAGACAGCAGAGGCAAATCTTGTTTGGAAGGATGAAGAGATAAATATAATAGACACACCGGGACATATGGACTTTTCTGCAGAGGTGGAGAGATCCCTCGGCGTGTTAGACGGTGCAGTTTTGGTGATCTCTGCAGCTGAAGGGGTACAGCCTCAGACCGAGGTGTATTTTAAAGCATTAAAGACCATGAAGGTACCTACTATAATATTTATAAATAAGATAGACAGGATAGGGGCTGATGTAAAAAGAGTATTAGGTGAGATAAAGAGACTACTTACAGATGCTACCTTTTTGCTAGATGTGATGGAAGATAAGGATGCATTTATAGAAGCGTTAGCCGATAGGGATGATATGATACTTGAAAAGTATCTGGAAGGGGAGAAGATTGATTACCCCACTCTAAAGGAAAGATTAGCTGATTTGACGGGGGAATGCAATATCTATCCAGTGCTATATGGATCTGCTCTAAAAGATAAAGGTGTTTCAAAGCTTTTGGATCTATTGGTGGAACTTATCCCTTCTGCATCTAGGGGTAAGACAGATGAGCTTTCAGGTATAGTTTTCAGAATAGACAGGGATAGGGCTTCTGGTAAATGGACCTATGTACGTCTCTATGGAGGTAGGATCGGGACTAGAGACCTTGTACATAACCATACTAAAAACATGGATGAAAAGGTGACTAGGATAAAAAAGCTGAAGGGTAGAAAGCAGATTGATGCAGATGAGATAGTTGCAGGCGAGATTGGATGTATATCGGGATTATCTAGTGCAGTTGTAGGGGATATAATAGGAAGTCCTTTAGAGATACCCAAAGTTCCTAATATAGCAAAACCTCTTCTGACTGTTAAGGTATTTGCGAAGAGAAAAGAGGATTATATAAGGATGGTGGAGGCTTTTCAGGAATTGGAAGAAGAGGATCCATTTCTTAACATGCAGTGGATAAGGGAGAAAAATGAACTTAATATTCAGATAATGGGTATGATTCAGCTGGAAATACTGGAGAGTATATTAAAGAGTAGGTTTGATATAGATATAGAATTTGGCAAACCTTCTATTATATATAAGGAAACTCCCGCCAAAAAAGGTATGGGCTTTGAAGCATATACCATGCCAAAACCCTGTTGGGCTATAGTAAGATTTGAGATTGAACCTATGCCTAGGGGTTCAGGCCTAAGCTATGAGTCTAGGGTAAGGACGGAGGATATAAAGCTGAGATATCAGCGGGAGGTGGAGAAACAGCTTCCCATAACCCTTAAACAAGGGCTATATGGCTGGGAGGTCACTGATCTAAAAGTTACTTTAGTAGAGGGGGAGGACCATGTAATGCATAGTAATCCCGGTGATTTTCTTATAGCAACGGCCATGGGTATAATGAATGGACTTAGTAATACCGGTACAGTTCTCTTAGAGCCTATAATAAGCTTTAGAATATCAGTACCTGAGGATATGGGAGGAAAGGTATTAAATGACATAGCACAGATGAGGGGTAGTTTTGACTCCCCCATAATTTCAAAGGGTATGTTTATTGTAGAAGGGGAGATGCCATTATCTACCTCCATAGATTATCCTATAAAATTAGGTATTATATCAGGAGGTAAGGGGGTAATAACTACAAAGTTTTCCCATTATAGCGAAGTAGCATTAGATAGGGGTGCTATAAGGGAGAGAGTGGGGGTAAATCCCCTTGATCGGGCAAAATATATACTGTATGCGAGAAATGCCATAAAGTAAAGTTGAAATGCATCTGTAAAAGCTTTATTATTATATACAGACATAATGGAATAAACTAGTTGAGAGGATTGTTAAGATGAAGAAAACATTGGTATTAGCCGAAAAACCTTCGGTAGGTAGAGATATAGCTAGGGTTTTAAAATGTAATAAAAAGGCAAATGGATATTTAGAAGGAACTGATTATATAGTTACATGGGCTCTGGGACACCTAGTTACGCTGGCAGAGCCTGAGTATTATGATAAGAAATATAAGACGTGGAGCATGGAGGATTTGCCCATGCTGCCTGAGGAGCTTAAACTCATAGTTATAAGGCAGAGTAGTAGGCAGTATAATACGGTAAAACAGCAGATGTATAGGAAAGATGTAGGCGATATTGTAATAGCAACTGATGCAGGACGGGAAGGGGAACTAGTTGCCCGTTGGATTATAGATAAGGCGGGAGTTAGAAAGCCATTAAAACGGCTTTGGATATCTTCTGTTACCGATAAGGCCATAAGGGATGGATTTAAAAATTTAAGGGATGGGCGGGAGTATGAAAACTTGTATGCATCAGCGGAAGCACGGGCTGCTGCCGATTGGTATGTGGGCATAAATGGGACTAGAACCCTTACATGTAAATATAATGCACAGCTGTCCTGTGGCAGAGTACAAACTCCTACCCTTGCTATTATTAGAGTCAGGGAGGAAGAGATAAGGGATTTTAAACCACAAACATTCTATGGTATAACTGCAATAGCAGATAATTTAAAGCTGGTATGGCAGGATAGTAAGACTAATAACACTAGGATCTTTGATAAGGATAAATGTGATAGGATTCTTTCAAAATTGAATGGTCAGGATGCAAAGGTTATAGAGGTAAATAGAAAAAGAAAAAAATCTTATGCGCCTAGGCTCTATGATCTTACAGAACTTCAAAGGGATGCCAATAAAATATTTGGATATTCGGCAAAAGAAACATTATCCATAATGCAAAGGTTATATGAACATCACAAGATACTTACGTATCCAAGGACTGATTCTAGATATATATCATCGGACGTGGTAGATACATTGAAGGATAGGTTAAAGGCTTGCAGTGTTGGACCCTATTCAAGGTTGTCTGCAAATATTTTAAGGGGACAGATCAGGGCGAATAAATCATTTGTAGATAATAGCAAGGTATCGGATCACCATGCTATTATTCCTACGGAACAAAGGGTCACATTGAGCTCTTTAAACGATAGGGAGAGAAAAATATATGATCTAGTTGTAAAACGCTTTTTAGCAGTTTTGTATCCCCCATTTGAGTATGAACAGACTACCATAAAGGCCAAGATTGGTAGTGAAATATTTATCGCTAAGGGCAAAATAGTCTTATATCCTGGTTGGAAGGAAGTATATGATAATAATTTTGAAGATGAAGAAGGGGAAGATGATATATTAGATCAAACTCTTCCTAATATAGATAAGGGTGATGCTTTAAAGGTATTAGATATATCGCAGACTAGTGGAGAAACAAAACCTCCCGCCCCGTTTACAGAGGCAACACTATTATCTGCTATGGAGAACCCTATGAAGTATATGCAGGGAGAAAAGAAGACCCTTATAAAGATTATTGAGGAAACGGGAGGGCTTGGGACTGTAGCTACTAGGGCGGATATTATAGAAAAACTGTTTAATTCATTCCTTATAGAAAAACGGGGGAAGAGCATATATACTACTTCCAAAGGTAGACAACTCTTAGAACTGGTACCGGATGATCTAAAATCTCCAGTACTAACAGCTGAATGGGAGCAAAAGCTATCTCTTATATCAAAGGGTTTACTTAATAAGGATGATTTTATAGCTGAGATGAAGGACTATACCAAGGCTATTGTAAGGGAAATAAAAAATAGCGATAGCAAATTTAGACACGATAATATTACGGGAAATAAATGTCCAGAGTGTGGTAAATATATGTTGGAGGTTAATACCAAGAAAGGGAAAATGCTAATCTGTCAAGATAGGGAGTGTGGATATAGAAAAAGCATTTCAAGGATAACCAATGCAAGATGTCCAAATTGCCATAAGAGGATGGAACTTCGTGGTGAGGGCGATGGGCAGATTTTTGTATGCAGTTGTGGATTTAGGGAAAAGTTGTCTGTATTCAATGAAAGGCGGAAGGAAGCAAAGGATGTAGCTTCAAAGAGGGAAGTAGCAAGATATATGAAAGAACAGCGAAAAGAAGATAATGAACCTATAAATACTGCCCTTGCAGATGCACTGGCAAAACTTAAGCTTGGAAAGTAATGAGTAATAAAATCACCCTATTTTATAGATATAAAATAGGGTGATTTCTAGTATATAGAATTAAGCCTTTTCTTTTAATAGATCTCGGATTTCCATAAGTAATTTTTCTTCATTGGAAATAGCGGGAGGGGCGGGAGTAGCTTCTGCTTCCTGGTGTAGGTGCTCTTCCTTTACCCTGTTAATGGTTTTTGTTATTATGAATATTGTTAATGAAATTATTAAAAAGTCTATTATGCTTTGAATAAAGGCCCCATATTTTATAGCTGTTTCCCCAAAGTCTACCTGTAAACTAGTAAAATCTATGCCTCCAAGGAGTAATCCTAGAAGGGGCATCAGTATATCATTTACTAGAGAACTTACGATCTTGCCAAATGCACCTCCTATAATAACTCCTATTGCCAAATCCATGGCATTGCCCTTAACTGCAAATTCCTTAAACTCCCTCCACAATTTCTTCATCCTATGATATACCTTCCTTTCAATTTAAACTTTAGCAAATAATTATATAAACACTATATCATAGAATGTAACTATAAAAATTATATTTTATACATTATATAGTCCTTTATATCCTATAAAAGCGGCAGCCAGATAAGCTATAGTCTTTGGAATCATCAAAAAGCCTATTGCAGGTATATTTCTTGCAAAAAGTATTACTGGTATATAGAATGCATAGGATATAAGAATCGTGATGCCTATCCATTGGAATGTCTTATCATTTGCCTTCTTAGCGTCATGTATCAAAAGAAATGCCATACATAACCCCACTATCATGAGGGGAATATTTCTTAGTATTTCCCATGTAAAAGGGGGCTCTGCACTAGTCCATTCGTTGCCTGGTAAAAGCATTATGACTATTCTTATTGCTGATAGGCCAAATAATGCATAAATCAAACTATTATTTGGTTTATTGTATCGCCTTCGCCACATTTCTACTACGCAAGCATAAAAAATGGTTACTGTTATGGATGTTGCCAGTTTTCCATATCCAAGGAGGGCAGAATTTTGTTCCAAACCTCCATTTATATAGGCTAACACCCTAAATCCCACATGTCCTGTATCTCCTATTGCCAAAAACAAAAATGCAAGGGCAAATATACTGGCAACCTCTTTGTTGGAATTGCTCACCTTTGACTTATTAGTATACATTTTGATAACTAAGTACCATATTATTATAAGATATAAAATATTGAATGTTGTTTCCATTATAGATTTCATATTTATTGTCCTCCTTGTTTATTTATTATATCTTTTAGCAATGATAGGTTAGTGATTATATTTTCCATATCCTCAATGGTGCAATCTGCAAATAAAGAAGTAAAGTAATTGTTTATAAGTACTTTAAAACTTTCTGCTAATTCATTGCCATGCTCTGTAAGCTCTATATAAACCACTCTTTTATCTTTTTCGCCCCTTGTTCTTGTTATCATATGTTGTTTTTCCAGTCGGTCAAGAATACCAGAAACTGTAGCATTGGTAAGGTTTACTTCTGAGCTTATCTCGTTTACCTTGAGTTTTTTATGTCTATATAATAAATCCATTACGAAAACTTGGGGAACAGTAAGTTCAAGTTTACTAAACTCTTTCCCAATATTATTGTACAATGTCGTGTATATTTCTCTTATCATAAATGCAATATTTATACTTTGATCTAACATGGGATCTATACACACCTCCAATATATTAATTTTAAATATCCATAATTATTTAGCATACTAAACATTAGTGTACTAAATAATTATATCGCAATGATTTTAATTGTCAATAAGTTGTTTTATAAAATAATATTAAAAGGCTAATAGGACGTAGAATGATATATTTAGTCATTTAGATATGTATAGAGCAGCTATTATGCTTTATCAGGTATAAAGGAACTATAGAAGGGATGAAAAGCCTTTATTGTTTATGTTATAATGATTTGACGATAATATTATATTTAGGGAATGGGGGGATTTTTACGATTAAAAGACCTGTTTTATTTAGTTCATGCAGTGGTCCATATAGAAAAAGTCAAATATACTTTATATTAGATGGTATTTTGATAAACGCTGCTATAATTTTGACAACGGGTGTATTCATGTCAGGCTATATGATACATCTAGGTGCGTCTGATTTTTTAATAGGTATTATCAATAATGCACCGTCTTGGGCTCTTATTATATCGGTATTTTCTTCAGTTATCTATGAAAGAATGGAATATAGGAAAAATCTTCTCATTACTTTAGATGTAATGTCTAGAATCTTTATTTGCTCTATTGTATTTTTACCGCTTATTTTTAAAAATACAAAAATAGCAGTCATGCTTGCTGCTAGCATGGTAATTATAGGGAATATACTTTGGGGTATATATAGTACCGGGGTAACTGTGTGGATGTTTAGTTTGGTGCCTGCTAAAAAAAGGGCCAACTATATATATGCTCGTATGTTCTATTTGCGAATATCATTTACCATAACTACAATTTTGATGGGAACTTTGCTTGATAGATTTAATAAAAACTATGTAGGTTTTTTGACGGTTTTTATGGTGAGCTTGATTCTATCATTAATAGATGCCATATTATTATCCAGGACAGAGGAACCTCCGAATAGAGTAAATAAGGAGCATACTATAAAGTTTTCTCAATTTTTGTCACCATTAAAGGATGCTGAGTATAGTAAATTTTTGTTGTTTGTATTTTTATTTTTTTTAAGTCTCACAATATCCAGTTCTTTTACATCCCTATACCATATAAGATATCTTAAGCTTAGCTATAGTTTTATATCCTTTGTAAATGTACTAAACTATATAGCTATGATTGCATGCACCAAGTTTTGGGGAAGAGTGGAAGAAAAAAAAGGAATACAATTTGTATTAGGCATTACGGGTATTATTGTTTTATTTGAATTTTTTATATATAATTTTCTAACTACAAAAACTTATTTTTTATTGTTTCTATCATCTGTTATTGCGGGTATTGGCAATAGTGGATTTAATATATCAATAGTAACCTATAGATATGATTTAATTCCAGAATCTAACAAAACGCTATATGAAGGTTGGTATGGCGCAGCGCATGGTATAAGTACCATATTAGGTCCTATAATAGGTAATAAAATAATGAATAGCCTTCCTAGGATACAAAATGCAGTCTACGAGTACAGCAATTTCCAATTATTGTATCTAATATCCTTTATAATGGGCATAACAGTATTTGTATTTATGTTTTATATTCCTAAAAAGATAAATTATACATGGAATTACACCAAAAATTATAAAAAAGATTGACAAGGCTATACCATATGCTATAATAATATTGACATCATTGTCGACATAGATTTTTGTTTTAATCTTATTTCGACGCTGGTGTCAGAATAAGTGCATAATTTTTTTATTTTTACTACATAATACATATTACCTAAATTTTTGAGGGGGTTTCATAATGAAAACAGGAAAACAGTTTTTTGGCAATATGGCCATTAATGAGGGTCTTAAATATATGGAAAAAGACCCAATGAAGAATTTTCCCAAATTAGTAGATTGGGCAGGAAAGTTAGTTATACAGGAAAACCATAAACGTTCAGTAGAGGCATTTAGAGAAATCGCTGCAGATCCGGAGAATAACTGGAACAAGCTGACTCAGAGGATATTCACAGAGATTGATCCTAATGTAAGAAAGAAGTTCCTGGTTAACTATATTGTTAACTCTGGTATTATTGGTTTACCTTATGCAGCAAAGATGAAAGAAAAATATGATTGCAATGTGCCATGGGCTATTTTGATGGATCCTACTACTGCATGTAACTTAAAGTGTACAGGTTGCTGGGCTGCTGAATATGATAAAGGTGCATCAATGGACAATGATACCCTTGACAGCATAATAACACAGGGCAAAGATCTAGGTATATATATGTATATATTCTCAGGCGGTGAGCCCTTAGTACGTAAAAAGGATCTTATAAAATTGGCCGAGAAACATGACGATTGTATGTTCTTGGCATTTACCAATGCTACTTTGGTAGATGAAGAATTTGCAAAAGAATTAGCAAGGGTAGGTAACTTCTTGCTTGCCATAAGTGTAGAAGGCTTTGAGAAAGAAAATGACTTAAGACGTGGAGACGGCTGCTATCAAAAAGTTATGAAGGCTATGGATATTCTAAAGGAACATGGCTGTGGATTTGGATTTTCAGCTTGCTATCACAGCAAGAACATAGACTCAGTTGGTTCTGAAGAATACGTAGATTTTATGATTGAAAAGGGCTGTCTGTTTGGATGGTACTTTACCTATATGCCACTTGGTAAAGATGCTGTTCCTGAGTTACTTGCAAGACCAGAGCAGAGAGAATTTATGTATCATCAAATACGTAAAATGAGGAAGACAAAACCCATATTCTTAATGGATTTCTGGAATGATGGTGAGTATGTAAATGGATGTATTGCAGGCGGGCGTAACTACTTGCATATAAATTCAAATGGTGATGTTGAACCTTGTGCATTTATCCATTATTCAAATGTCAATATCAAAGAGGGAACTTTAATTGAGGCTTTACAGTCTCCTCTATTCCAACAGTATAAGGAGAGACAGCCATTTAACCAAAACCATTTGAGACCTTGTCCATTGCTTGACAATCCAAATGAGCTAAAGGAAATGGTAATAAAGTCAGGTGCTAAGTCTACCCAGTTCCTAGATGAAGAGGATGTAGTTGATTTAACCGATAAATGCCAGGATATATCAAAAGAATGGGCAGAGACAGCTGATAGATTATGGGAAGAAAGCCAAAAAGCAAAGGCTGAAAAGGAAGCACAGACTGCTAGATAAGTAAGTTTTATATGGGTGTAAGGCGTTGCTTTGCACCCATTATATATGTTATATAATATATTTTTTATTAATGGGGGGGTGCCTATTGCCTAAGATTGTAGATTATGATTTAATGAGGGAGCAAATAATAGATCAGGCTATGGTAGTGTTTGGCCAAAAAGGTTACCATTATACTAGTCTGTCAGATGTTGCATCTCAATGCGGCATGGCTAGAACGAGCTTATATCAATATTTTAAAAACAAGGATGAGATATTTGCTGAAGTAGTCAAAAAGGTTTTAGACGATATAGAAGATGAATGCAGACCTATCCTCAATCAATCGGATTTGACGGCAGTGGATAAGATAAAGACCATATTTGGGCATTTTGTCACCCAATATCAAGATGAAAAATATAAAATACGTATACTTCTGGATATTAGGGTGATCATGAAGATGAAGAAGCAAAATCGCCTAAATGGAATAGCTGATAGAATAGAAAGCTTCAGACAGCTATTTTTGCCACTTTTGAATGAGGGAATGCAAAAAAAGGAGATAAAGGATGTGGATGCAGAGAGCATGTCTTCTACATTGTATAATCTTCTTGAATCATTATGGTCAAAGGTTTCATTCTATAAAGACTCGAATTTTCAGCTATATTTAAGGAGTCTGCATATTTTAATTGATGGATTAAAAGCTTAAGATGAAAACAATCACCGTTGTTAGAGAGTTAACTCTCTAACAACGGTATTATAATAAAAAATACATTTGACAAATCTGTAATTTTAGCTTATAATAAAAAAGCTGTCTAAAGTATTTATCTGTGCACCCGTAGCTCAGTAGGATAGAGCACTGGTTTCCTAAACCAGGTGTCAGGGGTTCGAATCCCTTCGGGTGCACCATTTTATGCTTAAATTTAAATTATTTTAATTGAGGTTGTGAGAATATAGTGCTACATGAAGATTTCATGAGGCAGGCTATCTATGAAGCTCAGAAGGCTTATTCACGAGATGAGGTACCAATAGGTGCTGTGGTAGTAAAGGATGGACTGGTAATAGGTAGAGGCTATAATCTGCGAGAGAGTCATCAGGATCCTACTTTACACGCTGAAATAATTGCCATACGTGAGGCTTCTAAGAATCTTAAAAGCTGGCGACTTACTGGATGTTCTTTGTATGTTACCATTGAGCCATGTGCTATGTGTGCTGGTGCTATGATACAATCAAGGTTAGAAAATTTAATCTTTGGAGCATGGGATCCAAAAGGTGGCTGTGTTGGTAGCTTATATGATCTAGTAACGGATAATAGATTTAATCATAGGGTAGAAGTAATACAAGGTATACTTGAAGACGAATGCAGAGAGCTTATGCAAAATTTTTTTAGACAAAAGCGTTTAAGAAGAGGCTGAATTTGTTTGTTGCTAAAAAAATTGTCATATACTATAATGAGTACTATATGGAGAGTTGTCCGAGTGGTTGAAGGTGCGAAACTCGAAATTTCGTGTCGGTGATGAGCCGACCCAGGGTTCGAATCCCTGACTCTCCGCCAAATTTACAGTGAATGGAGAAAGCTTTTTAAAGACATTATACTGCCAGGTATTCTGGCAGTATAATGTCTTTCAGGAGTCTTAAGGGGATCTTAAATTCTGGTATTCCGGATGAATAGGGAGCAATATCATATAGTTCAAAATATATTATGATGCTATCATCTTTAAAATAAAAGGCTTGATCATAGTGTATACCTGTAAAACCATCTTCTCCAGTAAAAAAGCTTGTGTCCTTGCATTGAGAGATTTGCTTTTCTATTTCGTTATTTATTATTTCCTTATAGCCAATTCCATCTATAAATATACTCTTTAGTGTTATCTCTTCTCCCGTATTTAAATCAAAGTTATAGGCTGCTTTTTTGGAAACACCGTGATTTCCACCCGTATATTCATAGAATAATATTGTAATACTTATTATATTATCACTTTGAAAAGGTACTTCATAAGAAGTTACTGCTTCATAATGAATATTACTGTATATATCTTTATTTGCCTTATCCTCTATTTCTTTTTTAAAGTGCAATATATCCTTCCTTATTTTTCTGTTTAAGTTTTGTTCAATTTTTTTATTTTTTAATCCTCGTACTACGGGTATTTTTATATCTAATTCTAGATTATTGGTTTCATAGTCTATGGATTTTTCAAATATCGATGCATCGCTATTTATAATTTCGGAAGTATTGGTATAAATATGATGTATATTGTTTGCATTATATACCAATCCTGTGGATAATAAAAGTCCAACTAAAAACATAATTATATTTTTTGGCATAATACACATCTCCCTATATAATATATTTTTAGTATGCTATTTTTAGCTGTTCATATACTGTTTATATATGAGAAAAGTGGATTTTAAATAAGATTTGTTGTTTATATACATTATACTAAAAATAATATATACTAAACGTATGAATTTATTATCTAACTATTAACAATTAGTGGGGGAGGCTTTAGATGGATAAAATTGGGAAAATGTTACCTTATCTATTAATTTGCGCAATGGCTTTTTATATGTTGCCTCTGCTAGGTAAGGATACAGGGAGCTTTATGCTAATATTATTAATAGCTATACCTATTATCTGTTTTATAGTATCATTGTTTTATGGCATAAAAAATGGTTTAAATTTGATTTTTGTACTGATTGTAGGAGTTATCTTTATACCAACTATTTTTATATATTATAATAGTAGTGCTTGGATTTATACAATAGAATATGCTATTGTAGCATTGGCTGGTAATATGATTGGCGGATTTATTGTGAAACGGTCAAAAGAGAGTTAATATAAAAACAGGAGTAATTTAATCACTCCTGTTTTTATATTAGTCACATATTCTAAAATTCTTTATCTATTGTTATAATACAATTGTAGTGGGGATTGACCTTTTTTACAGCTTGACAAATATCAGTTTTAAGTTGTTCTTCCATGGCGGGAGTATTCAATTTATATGCATCTACAACAATATCAAAGATAAGATTCTTTTTGTCTCCCTTGCCAACTATTCTAAAATCATGTATGGAATTTATTAATTCATTATCTTTAATTATTTTTTCAATTTCATTTTTTGTTTCTATAATCTCTTTTGTTTCTATAGAAACGGGATCCATATGAATAACTAAATGTAATCCTAGATTTTCGCTGAGCTCCCTTTCAGCCTTATCTATTATTTCATGAATTTCAACCACATCTATATTTGCAGGGAATTCTGCATGGATAGAAGCCATGGTCCTTCCAGGACCATAATTATGAACAATTAAATCATGTACACCAGTTATATATTCATATGATAGTACACCTTCCTTAATGGATTTTATGAGTTCTTCATCTGGTGCCTCCCCAATTAATGGACTTATGGTTTCTTTTACTAGATTAAATCCTGCGTATATGATAAAAATGGCTACAAAGCCCCCGATATATCCATCAATAGGGAAATCTGTAAATGTTGATACAAATAGTGATATAGCCACTACTGAAGTAGTAAATACATCGCCTAGTGCATCGATAGCAGTAGCTTTAAGCGCAGAAGAAGAAATTATATTTCCTAATTTCTTATTGAATAGGCTGAGCCATATTTTTAAGAATATAGAAACTAGCAATAGTACAAAGGGGAGCCATTCAAAAGCCACAGGTTTAGGATTTTTAATGCGCTCGAAAGAAGTTTTTATAAATTGAAATCCTACTAGCATAACCATGAATGCAACTATTAAGGCGGAAAGATATTCTATTCTACCATGTCCATAGGGGTGCTCTTTGTCTGGCGGTCTATTTGAAAGCTTGAAGCCAACAATTGTAATAATGGAAGAGGCAGCATCGGATAGATTGTTAAATGCATCTGCCAAAACAGCTATTGAGGAAACTATGATTCCTACAGCTAATTTAACAATAAATAAAATTAAATTGATTATTATTCCAACCAGACCGGCCATATATCCTACTTTTCCCCTTGTTTCCCTATCGCTAAAATCACTATTATTCTTTGTAGACAATTTCAATATATAATCTACAAGCATACATCTAACCTCCAATATCTATATAAAAAATATATTTATCAGCATTGCCTTAAGTTTTTTTAAAGTAATGTACCACAATTATATCATGTTTTACTAATTTTTATATAGCTAAATAACTTATGGGATATAAAAATATATTGAAACGCTATAGTGCAGAAATTATGTTTATTGACAAAGCAGTATTATACATATAGCATATAAATATATAAAAATTTACAGATTATAATTACATGCAGATATATGCATTGGAGGATATAAAATGAATAAGAAGATTTCAATTTTATTATTGCTTGTTTTAATACTCTTCAATATGGTAGGTTGTATTAAAAAACAAGTAGAGGGTGAAATACAATTACAGATACCAAATGAAGAAAAACAGGAAAGTGATATGGTAGAACCAAATGTAGAGGAACGATATAAAGATAATATAAAGGAAAAAGTTGATGAAATGACCCTTGATGAGAAAATTGGTCAAATGGTTTTAGTAGGATTTGAAGGATATACAGTAAATGATGCTACTAGGCGTTTGATAGAGGACTATCATGTAGGAGGTTTTATTTTATTTGAACGGAATATAAGGGATGTAGAGCAATTGGTAGATTTATTAAATGAATTAAAAAATATCAATACTGTAAATAAGATGCCTCTATTTATATCAACCGATGAAGAGGGGGGAAGGGTAAGCAGAATGCCTAAAGAATTTAAAAAGCTCCCGCCTAACAAAACCATAGGCGATATAAATAATGGGGATTTTTCGTTTGAAATAGGCAGCATAATAGGGGAGGAACTTAAGGGATTAGGTTTAAATATGGATTTTGCGCCGGTTTTAGATATAAACAGCAATCCTAATAATCCTGTAATTGGTTCTAGGTCGTTTGGTGACAATATAGAAATAGTGACTAAATTGGGTATAAGGACCATGGAAGGGATAGCATCTGAAGGTATAATACCGGTCATAAAACATTTTCCAGGACATGGAGATACTTCAGTAGATTCCCATTTGGATCTGCCTTGTATAAATAATGATTTGGAGCGATTACAAGATCTTGAGTTTGTGCCATTTAAAGAGGCGATAGATAATGGGGCAGATGTTGTAATGGTAGCCCATATTCTATTTTCACAACTTGATGGGGAAAATCCTGCCTCTTTATCTAAAACTATAATTACAGATATCCTAAGAGATCATATGGAATTTGACGGTGTTGTTATTACTGATGATATGACTATGGGGGCTATAGTGGATAATTATGGTATGGGAGAAGCAGCTGTAAAATCCATAGTGGCAGGTACTGACATAGTATTGATTTGTCATCAGTATGAAAACCAGATATCTGCAATTAATGCTATAAAAACTGCTGTTAAAGATGGTACTATTTCTGAAGAGAGGATAGATGAAAGCGTATATAGAATATTATCTCTAAAGGATCAGTACAAACTTGATGATGGGCCTGTACAATCAATAGATGTGAAAAAAATCAACGAAAGGATAGATAATACGTTGAATAAATATATAAAATAATGCAAAAGATATGTTCATAAAATGTTTACAAACTATTCATAGGCTAGTCTAAGAATGTTGTTATTATAAACATTAGAGATAATATTTATATGAAATCTCCTCCATAATATATAGAAAAAAATGAAACCGCTCTACTTCGCTGGCGGTTTCATTTTATTTTGGCAGGTTTTATCTTCATCATAAATACCAAGTAGTCTAAAATTTGTACAATGATTTTTTATGTATTCTAAAACTTGCTGCGTTTTTTCAATAGGCATATCCGTTTTAAGATCCATATAGAACATATATGTAAATGGATAATCTACGATTGGTCTTGTACATAGCTTTATTATTCTGATATTATACCTATCTAGTATATTCATAATGTTATAGAGGGCGTTACTATCATTTGAAGGAGTTAAGATTATACTTATTTTGTCGTAATTATCTATTGGGTTAAGATCACTACTCAATACTAAAAATCTAGTAAAATTTAAAGAGTTATCATGTATATCTCTTTTTAATATTTTTAAATTATATAGTTTTGCTGCTTCCATACTACCGATGGCTGATAGTGAAGGATTATTTTGCTCCATTATAAATTTTGCACTTTTTGCGGTGTCATAATAGGGTATAATACGCCATTTGGGGTAGCATTTTAAAAATCTTTTACATTGTTTTATTGCCTGGGGATGCGAATAAACTTCTTCTATCATATCTATAGAGCTATCTTTGAGACCTAGCAAATGATGTTCTACCTGGATGTATGTTTCACCTATTATATGCAAATTATATTTATAAAGAAGATCATAAACTTCTGAGATAGGGCCGGTAGAGGAATTATCTATAGGCAATACCCCATACTGGGCTTTGCCATTTGAAATAGCGTAAAATGCATCTCCAAAAGTATCTTCAGGTAAAAGAATGACTTTGCTATGGAACACTTTATTTACAGCTTGATGGCTAAAGGAGCCTTCTATGCCTTGGAATGTGACAGTATATCTATTCATATGCATGGACAATTCCTCCTAAACTAATAAAATCATCGAAAAAATGGGGGTATGACTTTTTGACTGCTTGGCTGTTTCTTATTGTAATAGGTTGTTTACATCGTGTAGAAGCGATAGATAGTGCCATTGCAATACGGTGGTCGTTCCAACTGTCCACTTCTCCACCATCTAGATACGGACGCCCGTTTATCAACAATCCATCATCGGTTTCTTTGATGTATGCACCTATCTTTGAGAGCTCACTGCTTATTGCCTTTAACCTATTACTTTCTTTATATCTAAGTCTTTGGGCATTATAGATACGTGTCATGCCATTGCTTAATGATCCTAATACTGCAAGTATTGGTACAAGATCAGGACAATTTTTAACGTCTATATCAAGACCATTTAACATTGAAGGGGATACCGATATATATTCTTTACTATTGCTTATACTACATCCCGCTTTTTGAAGGATATCTAAAATCACCCTATCGCCTTGGGTTGATTTGATATTTAATCCGCGGCAGATTATATTATTACCTAAAGCTCCCGCCACTAGAAAAAAAGCAGCCTGAGAGAAATCCGATTCAACTATGTATTTAATAGGCTTATATGCTTGATTGCCAGGAATATAAAACCTTTTATATCCATCGTTAATAATATCTATTGAAAATGCCTTTAAAACATCTATGGTAAGATCTATATATCCCTTTGATTCTAATTCACCCGTTATATCTATGGTCGAATCTTCCCTAAGCAGTGGTAGGGCAAACATTAGTCCTGTTATGAATTGAGAGCTTATATCGCCTCTTACTTCAAAACTTCCAGGAAGTAGCTTACCCTTGATATAGAGGGGAAGATTATCTTCATCCATGTGGTATATAATATTTTGCCTATTAAATATCTCCACATATGGCTCTAGGGGTCGCTTGCTAAGTCTTCCTTTACCTGTTACCACGGCTTTTTCACCAGTAAGGAGTACAGGAGGAATTATAAATCGCATGGTTGAGCCAGATTCATTACAATCTATGATGGGATTGGTAAGGATGGGGTATCCTTTGCCTGTTATGGACAATGTATTTTCTACGGAAGTTATGGAGGCACCTAGACTTTCTATGGCATTTAGTGTGGCTAATATATCATCTGATGGTACTATGGGCTTAATATGGCTGGTACCATTAGATAGTGCAGCAGCTATAATGGCCCTATGGCATATGCTTTTTGAAGGTGGTGTATCTATAGATCCTCCTAATTTAGATGGTTTGATTTCTATATTGGACATCTTTGACTCCTTCCTTTAATATTATATGTTAAGGTAGCAGATATTTTCCTGCTTGATCGGGAGTGATAGGGTGTATAAAGGCCTTTCCCAGGCTCGATAATATTACCAGATTTAATTTTCCATCTCTATTTTTTTTATCCCTGTATACTCCGTCGAGTATTTTATCAGGAGATATAGAAGGGAGGTCTACTGGAAGATTGTATGCTTTTAATATGTTTTCTAAAGCATCGGCGGTACCTTTTTGGGTAAGCCCCATATCCTCTGTTTTTCGTGTAATGACATGCATACCAATGGATATAGCTTCACCATGGGTATAGGTATTATAATTAGTGGCATATTCTATAGCATGCCCTAGTGTATGACCGAAATTTAGTATCATTCTAAGCCCATTGTCTTTTTCATCTGCTTCTACTATTTTCTTTTTATGCAGACAGCATATATATATCCAATTATCCATATAGGATAGTTGATTATCCAAAGGGCTAGCATTTAAAATATCATATAATAGATCTTTATCGCAGATGGCTCCATATTTTATCATTTCAGACATGCCATCCTTAATAAAACGCCCATCGAGGGTTTTTAGTGTATCAGGATCTATTAAAACCAATTTGGGATGATAAAAGCTTCCTACAAGATTTTTTCCCTTGGGAAGGTTTATTGCTACTTTACCCCCTATACTGCTATCTATTTGTGCCAGCAGAGAAGTGGGAATTTGTACATATGGGATCCCTCTCATATATGTGGAAGCAGCAAAACCACCTACATCACCTACTACACCTCCTCCCATGGTTAGGAGTATATTAGATGGGGTTATGCCATAATCAAGGAGGCTGTTATATATGAATTCAAGAGTTTTTAGGGATTTACTCTGTTCACCAGGAGAAATTATTATGGGAAATACTTTAAATCCTGCATATTCCAATGATCTAGTAAGGATACCCCCATATATGTGCCAAACGTTTTTATCGGATAATACGGAAACTTCTCTGCCATTGTATATTGATTTTATATGTTTCCCAATATCCTCCATAAGGCCACGTTTAATTAATATTCTAACATCCTGGTGTTCCAAATTTTCTTCTAATGTTTTCATGAAATTTTCCTCCCCATATGAAATCATTATATTATTTTACCTTTGAGTCTTGCTAAATCCTTAAGTTCATGTACTATATTTTCAAAGCGCTCAGGTTTTAATGATTCCTCACCGTCACTTTTAGCATTTTCAGGATCATTGTGTACTTCTATCATAAGCCCATCTGCTCCCGCCGCTATTGCTGCCATTGCAAGGGGATACACCAAATCCCAACGTCCGGCTGCATGGCTGGGATCGACTATTATGGGCAGATGACTGAGTTTTTTTATTATTGGTATGGCACTTATATCAAGGGTGTTTCGGGTATACGTTTCGAATGTTCTTATACCCCTTTCGCATAGTATTACCTGTTCATTGCCTTCGGACATTATATATTCTGCTGACATAAGAAATTCGTGTATAGTGGCTGACAAGCCCCTCTTTAAAAGTACGGGCTTTTGTATTTTGCCTACTTCTTTAAGCAGTTCGTAGTTCTGCATATTTCGTGCACCTATCTGGAGTATATCAGCATATTTGGCTACCATATCCACCTGTTCCGTAGACATTACTTCAGTTACTATGGGAAGTCCCGTTTCATCTTTTGCGGTCTTTAAAAGTTTTAATCCATCTTCTCTGAGACCTTGAAATGAATATGGGGAGGTACGGGGTTTAAATGCGCCGCCGCGGAGAAAATGGGCACCAGAAGCCTTGACTGATCTTGCAATTGAGACTACCTGTTCTTCACTTTCTACAGAGCATGGACCTGCCATTAAAGTCAAATGACCTTCCCCAATATAGCGACCATCTACTTCGATTATTGTATCCTCAGGATGAAACAATTTATTAGCTAGTTTAAAGGGTTCTTGTACCCGCATAACCTTTTCCACACTTTCGTTTGCAGCTATTTGATCAATGTTTATGGCGCTGGTATCACCAATTAGTCCTAGAATGGAATAGTTTACACCCTGTACCCTGTGCACTGTGCATCCTAGTGATTCCAGCCTGTGGATCATACTGTCTATTTGTTTGCTTGTTGCTGTAGGTTTCATAACGACTACCATATATATTCCTCCCTTTCAGAATTATCATTAAATATTAAAAAAAGGACTCTTATGAGTCCTTTTGATATACCATTTATTATTTTGTTTCTATATAGGTATTTATATTAAACTCATCATGCTTTAAACAGGAATATTTTTTTGTATGACAAAGAGCCGGCGCTAAAATAAAAGCCCTGGAAGCTAAAAAAGTATACAAAATAAAAGCAAACTGCTAACAATATCCTGTTTTGCATGATATTTATTACCCTTCTTCAAAAATAACATTTATTATTATTTATTATATGGCCTTTTGGCCAAAAGTCAACATTAAAAATAGAAATATATTCATGCTTTTGCCGTGTATAAAAAATTTTATACCATTGACATGAGAATAAATTCAGCTTACAATTAAAGTGTCAAAAGGAGCTTTCCTATAAACATATTGCTATCTATACCTCGGGAGTTTTACGCAAGCTATTTATTATGCTAAGGTATGAACTTTAAATCCGATGGGGGTTGATTTCTTTCATACATACCTAACAGGGTTTCAACTTTGAATACGATTAATAACTTTGTTTTAAGATCTTTTCTTGTCAGCACCTTGTCAACACGAAAATTCCTTCTTAATATTGAGGGGGGTGATTCCAGATCATTGCGATCCTTTACCAAACCTAACGATTCTAATGTTTTTGCTTAATGGAGCTGATTTACTCCTAATACGCTTTTAGATGATAATACCTTACAGCAAAGTCCTCTTCTTTTATCATTAGAAAATGCTGTCAACAGGGCTTTTGCCTAGGATTCGTCAAAATTTATTCTCTCTTTCAGTTAGAGATAAAGTGTTGTCACCAATGATTTCCTAGTACAATTATATTTGGGGAAAGGCACCATAGATTGTTTTGAGATTCTTTTTATGTATGGATATTGGAAACATGGCGATGTTTAGTGGGTGTGGGCAAGGTTCCAAACAGGGAGTGTAATAAATTCCGTCCAGTGGCAAATACTTTTGCCGCGGGACTTTTTGAGGAGGTGCTAATATTAACTTCATATCAAAGAAAAGAAAGTTCTTTATGTTGTCCATAATAGTATTGCTACTGCTTTGTTATATTCTTATATTTTTTTTTATGCCCCATATTCAGGCATTCATGTTCAAAAGAAAATATGGTTCGCTAGAGCAATGGCATGGGAATTTGGAAAGAGAAGACTCTCTACCTACAAATAGTCTCCTACATGCTAACAATGATTTTTGGGGTAATACGTCCGCTACAAACTATAAACATAAGATAGCGACCGATGACATTGTTTTTACATCAAACGATGTAATAAAAATTGATAATAATTTATACATTATTGGCTGTTATGGTGTTACAGATTGGTGCATGATTTTAGGCTTATACAGCCGAGGTGGACGATTTCAAAAACATACGACAATCTTTCAAGATGAAGTTTATAATTGGAATTTTTTTATTCATGCCTTAGATGCAGAGGAAACTGATTACATTTTTTCAAATAGATACCAAGCAAGGTAGAGCTTACTATATACTAATTTTAGACTTAATGATTTGTACATTCTATAAATATTACTTGCTGGTAAAGGGGAAAAGTTGATTGCAGTAATGATTCTGATAGTATGAATATATAAGGGTTTGCTGCCCCCTGATGTTAGAGAAATACCAAAGATCTAATTAATTTTTTCATCGTATGTTACATATAATCCCAAATATTTTATAGAGCTTCTTCATTGACTTCGTCAATTTTTTTAATAGCCTCAATAGCCTTTTCTTTAACCTTTTTATCTGGGTCATTCTTGGCTATATATTTAAGATGCTCTTCAGCAATAACTTTTCTAAGTTCGCCTAATGATTCACAGGCGGTTCCCCTGATTTCCGGGTCCTCATCTCTCAATATAAATACCAGGGAGTTGAAACTTTTTTCATGATCTACTTTTCCCAACCCCCTTATAGCTGCAAGACGTATGTCTTTATCTGAATCGGATGCGGCCTTTATAAGTCTTTCTACCTTGCCTTTTTTAGTCCATTTATCAATCTTTTCTACAGAAACTCCAAACATGCTTATAACCCCTTTCTCTCTATTATAAATAGAGGGCAGCAAAAATTTATAAAATATTATCTTTTCTTTAATTCAATTATTAACTTTTCCAGTATATCAGCTAGAGTGTGGATCTCATCTTGCTCAAGGCAGGATAAAATCTCTTTTAATATGTCTATACGAACATTTATATTATCATTCATAACGCTAAATCCTGCTTTGGTAAGCCTCAGCATATGTATCCTTCTATCCTTTGCAGAATTTATACGCTCTATATATCCCATTTTTTCTATTTGATCTATGAATTTTGATGAAGCGGCGGGAGATATGGAGAGTCTTGTTGCAATATCACTTGTTGTATTTACCCCGCGGTTTATTTCCCTCATGACTAATAATTGAGAAAAAGTTATTCCACCTATCATTTTGTCCGATAATGCAATGGATAATTGTTTATAAAAAAGGGGAAAAAGTTGCTCAATCTGTTGCACAAAACAATCAGCAGTCATATCCATATTATAAAATCCATCTCCCTTAAAAATATTTAACTAAGTTTAATATAAACCAGGTTAACAATTTTGTCAATATATAAGAGGGTAGCGATATTCTTCTACCCTCTTACAATATATTGTAATCTATTCTTCTATTGGTTCTGATTCTACTGATTCTTCATTTGAATCATCTGCTTCTTCTTCCATATTGCCATATGTTATGACAGCTATTGGTTCTCCAGTTTCCTTTAGTATTTCAACACCTTCTGGTAGCTTAAGATCACCTATTGTAATGGTATCTCCCGCCTCTTTGTCAGCAACATCGATTTCTATCTTATCTGGTATTTGTGATGGTGTGCCGGATACTTCTATCTGGTCCATATTGATCTGCAATATGAGTTTTTTGCTATCAAGATTTTCGGTGTTATTGAAAGCTACAGGAATTTCCCAATTGATTTTTTGATCCGCTTTTACAAGCTGGATATCCATGTGGACAATACTCCCTTTCGTGGGATGCCTATCTACTGCTTTTAATACTCCTAAGCTTTCTTCATTGCCCATATGTACTTTTACCTTGGCCCGTTCTCCATGCTGATGGATGACCTTTTTAATGGGCCCTTCTTCAAATTTTACAGGCGTAGGTTTTATATCCTTTCCATAAATTATTGCTGGGATAAAACCTTCAGCTCTTGCCTTCTTAGCTTTTTCATCCCTTGGGAGTGCATTAATTGACGCTATTGCCATATAAGAAACCCTCCTTAAATTTGGTTTATATATTCCATACGCCTACAAGCTAAAAAATATGGTATATATATTTATATATATATATTATACCACATTTTTTATATATTCATAGGGTGATTAAGTAAATTTATCCAGAATGGTAAAAAATCATCGTAAAATATAAAAGTTGCATATGCTGTTAAGAAAGCACTCATCGCATAGTGGTTTAACCTTGCAGAAATCTTTTGAATGCTTGACTATAAGGGCATGATATTCATTAAAAACGTAAACATCTTTGTTTATGTTTTTTTGAAATAGGTCCTGTATATGGTCGTATTCTTTCGGCAAGCTTAGCCCCAAGCGGTTAAACATCCTTCTGGTATATGCATCAATAACAAATATAGGTTTTTCTATAGCATATAGTATTATGGAATCTGCAGTCTCCCTCCCTATACCATTTATTAGTAGCAGTTCTTGTCTGAGTCTTTGTATATCCATCTTTTTAAGTTCTTCTATGGAAAAGTTTTTATGTTTAAACCATTCTAAAAAGTTTTTTATCCTCTTTGTTTTTACATTATAGAAACCGCTGGGTTTTATAAGTTCAGCTAACTGTGCATCCTGCATATCATATATCTTTTCAGGTTCGAGGTATAGTCTTAAATTATCTATCGCCCGTTCTACATTTTGCCAGGATGTGTTTTGCGTAAGAATTGCACCTAGCATTATCTCGAATGGAGTATCACCTGGCCACCAGCTTTGGGGTCCATAGTAATTCAACAATTGATGGTATATCTGTTCTATTAAATTGTTGTCCATTATAATATCCTCCAAGCATCAATATATTAAAAACTATATATATTGTATCAAAAGGGGAAGGGCTTGGCTATTATAGGTTAGGCTGTCACCATGGTACCAATGCCCACATCGGTAAATATCTCAAGTAGCAATGGATGGGGTATGGTACCATTTAAAATATGGGTTCTGTTTATGCCTTCTTGTATTCCTTTTATACATGCCTCCACCTTTGGAATCATACCATCCTTTATAATACCTTTTTGTATAAGGTTATGGATCTGTTCTACGGATATGCTAGATATCAAAGAATCTGGCTTATCAGGATATAATCTTATACCGTCTATATCGGTTAAGAAGATAAGCTTTTCAGCCTTTAATGCAGATGCAATTGCTCCTGCTACTGTATCTGCATTTATATTATAACTTTGACCATCAGGATCAACTCCTATAGGCGCTACTACAGGTATGTACTTATCATGTGCTAAAAAATCCAGGATAGCAGTATTTATCTTTGTTATTTCACCTACATATCCTAAATCAACTCCATCTACGGTAGGAAGTTTTTTAGCTTGTATGAGATTGGCATCCTTACCGCATAGGCCTATAGCCTGGGCACCTAGTGCATTTATTTTAGAGACTATATCCTTGTTTATTTTACCTGCTAATACCATTTGTACCACATCCATTGTATCCTTATCGGTTATCCGAAGTCCTTTATAAAAATTTGATTTTATTTTTAGGATATCAAGGGTTCTATTTATTTCAGGTCCTCCTCCATGGACTATTATGGGGTTTACCCCTACATATTTTAAAAGGATTATATCTTGCATTATGGTATGGGTTATATTATTATTTTCCATGGCATTGCCACCATATTTTATAACCATAGTTTTGCCACTAAGTTTTTGTATATAGGGAAGGGCTTCTGTAAGTACATTTGCCCTCTGTATGATATCATTCATAGAATGCTCCTTTCTTATAGATACCATCCTGGGGTTAGGAGACCAGTGGTTTCATCCATGTCAAATATAATGTTCATATTCTGTATGGCTTGCCCCCCGGCACCTTTTATAAGGTTGTCAATGGCTGATAATACAACTATTCTACCTAGGCGTTTATCGATTACAAATCCTATATGGCACATGTTAGATCCTGTTACAAACTTTATCTCTGGGAGGTTTGTGCCTTTATGGATGATTATAAAGGGTTGTTTGTGATAAAAACTATCATATGCACTACTAATTTGTTCAGAGGATATATCCTTTATTAAATTGGCATACATTGTACAAAGTATACCGCGCTTTAGGGGTAGAATGTGGGGGGTAAAGGAGAGTTTTATGTCTGTTTTTGCAATTAGAGATAGTTCCATCTCTATTTCCGATGTATGACGGTGATTTCCTATATTGTATGCCATTATATTTTCATCCATCTCACAGAAGTGCATATGATTAGAAGAACTTCTTCCTGCACCGCTGGCGCCAGATTTTGCATCTATTATTATCGATGGGGGGTCAATAATATTTTCAAAAAGTAGAGGTGCAAGGCCGAGTATTGAGCAGGTAGTATAGCACCCTGGATTCCCTATAATAGGTGCATTTTTTATATCCTTTTTGTGAATTTCAGGGAGACCATAGACCGCCTGCTCTAAAAGTTCAGGGCAGGGGTGTTTTATGCCGTACCATTTTTCATAAACTGTTTTGTCCCTGTATCTAAAGTCTCCACTTAGATCTATTATTCTGGTACCGGAAGAGTATATATCTTTTACCACTTTGCCGGAAATGCCATGGGGGAGGGCTGTAAAAACTATGTCGCTGTCTTTTGCTATCTGATCTATGTCCATATTTTCGAGGATCTGAGTATTTATACCACAAAAATTTGGGTATATATTATTCAACTGTTTACCCTCGAAATTACTGGAAACCATATGGACTATTTCTACATGTGGATGGTTGCATAAAAGACGAATAAGTTCTGCCCCTGCATAACCTGTGGCTCCAATAATGCTTGCTTTAATCATGGAATATGCCTCCTAATATTATATTGATTTTAATAATTATACATCTACATGAATAAAAATACAAGAAGAACTATAAAAGAGTTTGACACAAATGGGAGCATATAGTAATATAAAATGTATACGCTTTATTTAGAAAATTCAGAAAATAATAATTACTCAAGAGGATATAAAGGGGGATTAAGTTGAAATTTATGGAGGTTTTAAAAGGTGTATGGATGACTGCAAGGGATATATTGCCCATATCCATTTCACTTTTAATATTTCAGATATTTGTGTTAAAGTCACCTATTGATGATTTAAGAAGTGTTATTTTAGGGATAATGCTCAGTTTTTTTGGATTATATATATTTGTACAGGGCTTGAAATTAGGGCTTATACCCCTTGGCAATGCTGTAGGTGCAGGGCTTCCTGCCCTTGATAATGTCTATCTTATAGTAGCATTTAATTTTTTACTTAGCTATGCTTCTACCATAGCAGAGCCGGCAGTGACCGCACTTGCCATGGAAGTAGAGGAGGTATCGGTAGGTGCCATACCGAACAAGGTGCTTAAGCATACCATTGCCATAGGGGCGGGAGTAGGCATGGGTCTTGGTACTGTAAAGATACTCTTTAGTATTCCCAATTCAAAGGTGATACTCCCTGTAGTAGCTGTTATAATGGTTTTAGGATACTTTGCACCAGAGAGCATAACGGGAGTGGCATTTGATGCAGCGGGGGTAACTACAGGTCCTGTAAATGTCCCTCTTAATATGGCAATAGGGCTTGGCTTATCATCAGCTATAGAAAACAGTGATCCCCTTATCGATGGGTTTGGCATGATTGCTTTGGCCATATTATGTACTATAATAGCAGTGCTTGTAGTTGGCATAATAGCAGATATATAGTTAAAGGAGGAAAATATGCTTGATATAGAAGGCATAGTAGCCATTGTAGAGCGAGGTAAGGCAGATCATATAGTAAATTTGGCAAAAAAGGCAGGGGCAAAAGGGGCTACCATAGTTTATGGTAGGGGTACTGGTGAAGCAGAGGCAAAGAAGTTTTTAAATCTCCACATAGAGTCCTCAAAAGAGATAATAATAATATTGGTAGAATCAGATAATGTGGATTGTATATTGAATACAGTAGTTGAGGCCGGCAGATTAAATGAGCCAGGGACGGGCATAGCCTTTACCTTTCCTGTAGATCGTATAATAGGTTTGCATATTAGATAAAAAAGTGTGAAAGATAAATCTTTCACACTTTTTTAAGCAATTCCAAGCAGTCTGAAAAGTTGTGCTACGACTATACATATTGCCATGCCTGTAACAGTAGGTACCAGAAATGATACAAAGGTCCATTTACGACTGCCAGTTTCTTTTTTTATAGTCCAAAGGGTTGTGCCACACGGAAAGTGCATAAGTGAGAAGAGCATTACACATACGGCAGTAAGCCAGGTCCAACCGTTTGCCACTAACAAGTTTCTAAGGGCATCCAAAGACTCAAGTTCCATCATATATCCGCTTGACATATAGCTCATTATAATGATGGGTATTACTATTTCATTTGCCGGGAGCCCAAGTATAAATGCCATAAGTATATAGCCATCCATGCCCATCAAATGGCCGAGTGGATTTAAAAAGTTTGCGCAATGATCTAAAATATTGGCATTTCCTATATTTACATTGGCCATTATCCATATTATAATCCCTGCAGGGGCAGCTACTGCTACTGCACGCCCTAGCACAAAAAGAGTTCTATCCAATATGGAACGCACTAATATCCTGCCTATTTGAGGTTTACGATATGGCGGGAGTTCCAACGTAAATGAAGAGGGTAATCCCTTCAATATGGTCTTTGATAGTATCTTTGATATCAAGAGTGTAATGATTACTCCAAGTATTATTATGCACATTATTGTAATGGTTGCGATTAAAGAACTCATTGCCCGTGAAGCTGCCATGCCACCTATAAATATGCTGGACATGGCAATCAATATGGGAAATCGGCCATTACATGGTACAAAATTATTGGTTATTGTGGCTATAAGCCGCTCCCTAGGTGAGTCTATAATACGACATGCCACTATGCCTGCTGCATTGCATCCAAATCCCATGCACATAGTAAGGGCCTGCTTACCGTGGGCACATGCCTTTTTGAAGAAATTATCTAGGTTAAATGCTATTCTAGGAAGGTACCCAAGGTCTTCTAGGAATGTGAACAAAGGAAAGAATATGGCCATGGGCGGGAGCATTACCGATATCACCCATGCCAATGTACGATACATTCCAAGTACTATAATATCATGCAGCCATTTGGGGGAGCCTATGTTTATAAAAAAAGTTGACAACTTATCTTCGATGCCGAATAATAGTTTTGCAAGCATTTCAGAAGGATAATTTGCTCCTTCTATAGTAATCCAAAATATAATTGCCAGCATTCCTATCATTATTGGTATACCAAATTTTTTGGAAGTTAATATGTCATCTATCTTTTTATCTATATCCTTGTACCCCTCATCCTTTATACTTACTACTTGATTTGCTGTTTCTTCTGCTACCATGACTATGCTGCCCACTATTTCATCCCTTATATTGTTAGGGGTTAGATTAAACTTTGCTAGGTCATCCCATACCATTTCTACCTTTTCTTCTATAATTTTCACTTCGTCTTTAGATATATCCATATACTGCATGAAATGGGGCATGAAATTATGGAAATCCTCTATTAGCCTAAGGGCGAACCATCGTGCATTTATTTTGTCTGTTATGCTAGTTGATATTGACGATTCAATCAATGAGATGGCATCTTCTATTTCTTTAGGATAGTCTATTCTATAAGGTCTTGGTCTTATACTGCCATTTGATACCTTTTGAACCTTATCCATAAGCTTATCAAGGCCTATGCCATCTCTGGCGCTGGTGCCCACCACAGGTATACCTAGGATATTAGATAACATTTCTATGTCAATGTCTATTTTCTTACGTCTGGCCTCATCCATTAGGTTTACACATAATATTACGTTATTGGTGATTTCCGTTATTTGGAGTACAAGGTTTAGATTTCGTTCTAAACATGTGGCATCTGCTACTACTATTGTAGCCTTTGGATTTTCAAAGCATATAAAATCTCTAGCTACTTCTTCCTCCACCGAATTTGCAGATAGGGAATATGTGCCTGGCAGATCTACCAGTAAAAATTTTTCTCCATTGTATTCATATTCTCCCTTTGCATTGCTTACAGTCTTGCCGGGCCAGTTACCCGTATGTTGTTTGAGACCTGTTAGGCTATTAAATACAGTGCTTTTACCCGTATTAGGATTACCGGCTAGAGCTACTATAGTTCCCTCCCATGTAGTAAAATCATTTTTATTGGTCTCATCTATTAAGAGTCCGATACCGGTAGATTTATTAGTCAATCCCATGTTGCTTCCTCCTTAAATAATTTGCATATTTTCTACAAATATTTTAGAAGCTTCATCCGATCTTAAGGCAATTACGGCACCCCTTATATTGTAGGCTGTAGGATCACCTGAGGGACTTTGTCTTAAAGCTTCTACTTTTGTACCTTGTATAAGTCCTAGATCCAGCATGCGCCGTCTGGTCTTTCCATCTGATAAAAGCATCTTTACCCTTCCTGTAGTGCCAATGGGCAACATATTTAAAGGTATTAAGTTATTCATAATCTATTTACCTCCATATTAAAATATTTCGATTTAGCCGTGGGAAAGATTGTTTCCTATGGCTAATATATGAGATATGTATTTGAGTTGTTACATATATTTATATAAGTAGGGAAATAAAATATAAAGGTTGGGTTTGATAATGGTGAATAACGATGAATTTTATACAGTTAGGGGTTATGAGATATTAAAACAGGAAAAAGAAGTATTGACATCTAGCATGGAAGACTACCTTGAGATGATATATAGATATTATGAAAAGGAAGGATATATAAGAATAAACATTTTGGCAGATCTTTTAAATGTTCAGGCATCATCTGCAACGAAGGTAGTACAAAAATTGTCATCTGTAGGTTTAGTGGATTATCAAAAATATGGTGCGGTGAAATTGACTGAACGGGGTGAAGAGATAGGATCCTTTCTTCTTAAAAGACACAAGGCAATAGAGATTTTTCTAAAAAATCTGGGGGTAGAAGAGAACATACTTATGGATACGGAAATGATAGAGCATGGTATAAGTGTGGAAACCCTAAACAGTATCTTATTATTTAATCAATTTTTCGATCAGCATCCGGAAATAGTTGATCTATATTATGAGTTTAGAAAAAAGAATAATATTCCTCTATCTGGAGATGCTTTTATTTTATAGAAAAGTATAATTCATGTGTCCCTTTATTGTTTATTTTATTATATTTTGTCTTGTGGAATAATAATATATAAGTACAGGAACAATAAATTAAAGTAGCTTAAAAGAATGATATGAGGTGAATGGCATGGAGGATATTAGTAATATGATCCAGCGTTTAAACTATACAGAGGAAGAAAAGTGCAAGGCATATGAACGTTTGGAATATATTATAGGGCAGGCTATAGAGGAGATACTTAATATATTATATGATCTGTATCCCTCTTTAAAAAAGGATGATATGACCGTTCGAAATTATAAGGGGGATGTATTCAGTGTAGAACAGGGTATTATGGTGTATCATAAAGGTATAGAGGAGAAGATTGTGCTAAATCAGGATAAAAAGCTTATATACTATAATGCTACAAACAGTGAACTTATAACACATGAAATGACCTCTGAAGAGCTTTTAAATGAAGTGGGTTTTGAGAAGGTATATATCAATATAAAACAGCTGGTAAGGGATAGGATACGTATGAACAATGAAGAAATTTTAAACTATCGCAATCAAGCCAGCAAGACCGAGTTGTATGTAGGAGAACTCAAACGGGATTGTAAATATGTGGCTCAAATGCAAAATGGTATTTAATAGGAATAGGGGAAGCAAATATTTGCTTCCCCTATTCCTGTTATGATTCTTGCCTACTTTTGTCCCAAAAGATATAAAATATTAGAGCTATATATATTGTTAAAGTAATAGATATTAATTTGATATTACTTAATACTATTGTAGTTAGATAAGGAAATACAAATGCAAGTATTATAAGTAATATATTAATTATAATACCTAATATTAATGCCTTTTTGATAAAATCATTTTTCTTATTAGATAGGACAGTATACATTAGTGAAAAAAGACATATTCCGTATATTAAACTAATTAAGATATCTATAATAAATTGCTGGCTATAATTAATAGTTTCGTTATAAGGAAATATGGAAGGTAGCAAAAATATTAATATTAGAGGGATAAATATCATTATTAGGATGGAAATTAGCACTTTTTGATTATCTTTCATATTTATTCTCCCCTTTTTAAAAATTTAATTTGGGGTTTTCCTAATTATCTATATAATAGCATATTTTAGAATTACGTCAATAGTATATATAATAATTTTAACTATTTATACAAATAAAAGTATAATAGTCATAAAAGTAATATATATATATCTTATTTCTATAAAATATATTATAATTTTAATATACTATTATATAAATAGAATAAGGCAGAATTGTAAAGGGGGTGTACATATGGTAGATAAGGAACGATTGAATGCTTTGAGTAAGTGGGGTGGCTTTGTAGGTGTTATGACCATAATAAGCGGTATAATATCTGCCCTTATAGGTGTTTTTGCATTTGTAGTAGGTGCAATACCCGGTATCATAACTATTATTCTTGGTGTAAAACTGATAAATGCCAGGGCCCAGGCAGATGCCCTGATTTCTGCAAATATTGAGGGGGAGCAAAATTTAAATGTTTTGTTTGATCATCTAAATGGTTATTTCAAGATACAAGGTATCCTTATAATCGTATCCCTTGTGTTATTGGTTATAAGCATTATAGTCGCTTTTGCAACTGGATTTAATTTTTTTGATTCTTTGACTACTCCGCTTTAAATAAAAAGGCATGGACTTAAAGTCCATGCTTTTTTATTTAAAGCCTTATTCTATTGTTATTTTAACGCTGTTTCCCCATAGTCCATGTATATTGCAATAACTAAGGGCATATAGCGTACCTGATTTTTCTAATTTAATATTTGCAAGTCCAGCGGGCTCGGTAAATGCATTGCCCTCGCCGTGGGCTCTAAAATCAAAAGTGGCCATGTGTACAGGAAACTTTCCGTCCTCAGGCAAATAAAACAATTTAATCCATTCTATATGGTGTTCAAATGTATTTGGGTGGGGTACTGCATCTCCAATAGATACTTTAACATCAAATGCTTCTCCCGCCTTTACCGTTTCAGGTGCATGAATTACAGGTACATGTTTTTCACCTTTCCAATCACCTATCTGTATAAACTGTCCAAATGAATCCATTTTATATAATCCTCCTTCATAATTTACTTTCCTTTCCATTGTTATATATACCCCTATAAAAGGAGTATAATCAATAATTTTTGTTTTGAAGGGGATAAATATAGGTACAAATAAAATTTAGAAGGGGATATGATGAATAGAATAATAATTAAAGGTGGAGAGATCTATCCCATAATATCAGATAAGTTCTGCGGTGATATATATGTGGAGGATGGCCGTATAACAGGCATATATGCAAGAGGACAGGAAATACCTGATTTTGATGGTGCGATTACATATGATGTTTCGGGATGCTGTGTAGTACCAGGATTGATAGATGCTCATACCCATTTGGGCATATTTGAAGAGTGTACGGGGAAAATTGGGCAGGATAACAATGAAACATCATATCCGGTAACACCTGAGGTAAGGGGGTTAGATGGCATAAATCCCAATGATATAGGTTTTACAGATGCACTCAGGGCGGGAGTTACTACGGTTATGAGCGGTCCTGGAAGTAATAATGCTGTAGGCGGGCTCAATATAGCTATGAAAACGTATGGCAGTATAATAGATAAGATGGTCATAAAAAGTCCTGCAGGGCTTAAAATTGCATTTGGGGAAAATCCCTTTACCATATATGGTGAAAGAAATATGGCACCTGTTACTCGCATGGGTGTAATGTCACTTATTCGGGCTATGTTCATGCGTACCCAGGATTATAAACGTTTAAAGGAGAAAGGACATATAAAATACCGGGATATGGGTATGGAACATGTATTGTTGGCTCTTGATGGGGATATTCCTGTAAGGGCCCATGCACATAGGGCCGACGATATGGTAAGTGCTATTAGGCTCAAAGATGAATTTAATTTTCAACTCATAATAGAGCATGGAACGGAGGCCCATCTTATAAAGGAATATCTAAGGGAGAAAAATGTAGCCGTGGCAATAGGGCCTATGCTGACGCCTAGAGTAAAGATGGAGTTAAAGAACAGAAGCTATGATACTGCAGTAGAACTTGCCAGGGCGGGAGTTAAGATTGCCATTATGACCGATCATCCATATAATTCAGTAGATCAGCTGCGTATTGTAGCTATACTTGCCTGTAGGCAGGGTTTGCCTCAGAATATAGCACTACAGGCTATTACCATAAATCCTGCCAGTATGCTTAGAATAGACGATAGGGTAGGGACATTGGAACTGGGAAAAGATGCCGATATAGTGGTTTTGGATGGTCCTCCCCTTGATATAAATTCCCATGTAAAAATTGTATTTGTGGAGGGTAAAATGGCATTTAATGGTGATAGTGATTTGTAATAAAAAAATATTGCTATAAAATTTATGCAATACTCCCATGTGTTCTCTAGGTTATATCAGTTATATTGTTATATTTATTTTAAATTGCAAATTGACGTAAAGCTCGAAAGCGTCTTGAAATAAACCGCTATACAAGGTAAAATGAAGGAATAAAGGGACAAACAAAAGGAGGAAAAACGGATGAGTAATGTATTTGATACCCTGAAGGAGAGGGGATTTATAGCTCAGACGACGCATGAAGACGAAATAAGAGAACTTTTAGAAAATGAAAATGTTACATTTTATACAGGTTTTGATCCTACGGCTGACAGTCTGCATGTAGGTCATTTTGTACAGGTAATGGCAATGTCCCATCTTCAAAAGGCAGGACATCGTCCAATAGTATTGGTAGGTGGAGGAACCGGTATGATAGGGGATCCCTCTGGTAGAACCGATATGCGCAAGATGATGAATCGTGAGATGGTAGATCACAATGTGCAGGCCTTTAAAAAACAACTGTCGAAATTTCTGGATTTTTCAGATGATAAGGCCATAATAGTAGATAATGCCGATTGGCTTTTAAATCTCAATTATATAGAGTTTTTAAGGGAAATTGGTGTCCATTTTTCAGTAAATCGTATGCTTACTGCTGAATGCTTTAAAAGCAGGCTGGAGAGAGGTTTATCATTTTTGGAATTTAACTATATGCTCATGCAGAGCTATGATTTTCTAGAGCTCTATAGGAGATATGGCTGCAGATTGGAACTAGGTGGAGATGACCAGTGGTCCAATATAATATCAGGTGCCGATTTAGTTAGAAGGGTAGAAGGAGCATCTGCCTATGGTATGACTTTTGCCCTATTAACCACAAGTGAAGGCAAGAAGATGGGCAAGACCATGGCGGGGGCTGTGTGGTTGGATCCTGAAAAAACATCGCCCTATGATTTTTATCAATATTGGAGAAATGTTGACGACGCTGATGTGGAAAAATGTTTGGCATTACTTACGTTTCTGCCTATGGATGAAGTAAAGAGGCTCGGTAACTTACCTGGTGAAAAGAAAAATGGGGCAAAACGGATACTTGCATTTGAGGTTACCAAAATGGTGCATGGGGAAGAAGAGGCACAAAAGGCACAGGATGCTGCAGATGCTTTGTTTAGCGGTGGAGGAGATGCTTCTGCAATTCCTAGTACTGAAGTGACAATCGAGGCTTTTAAGGATAATGCCAATATATTGGATCTTCTCATATTAGCTGGACTTGTATCTTCAAAAGGTGAAGGGCGTAGACTGGTAAATCAGGGTGGAGTATACTTAAATAATGAAAGAGTTGAGGATATAGGGTATATAGCTACTGAGGATGATGTGGAAGATGGCGCGATACTTTTAAGAAAGGGTAAAAAAACATATCACAAAATAATAATAAAATAAGGGATGGATATGAAGATAATATTGGCACCGGATTCGTTTAAAGGGAGTCTAACCTCCATGCAAGCTATATCCATAATAAAAAAGGCTGCAATAAAATATTTCCCTTATGCCAATATAGTAGAACTTCCAATAGCAGATGGTGGGGAAGGTACTGTAGAAGCATTAGTAGAGGCATTGCATGGAGAATATAGAGATGTTGTTACTATGGATCCCATAGGGCGAAAAATTAAAGTCGTATATGGTATAGTAAATGGGGATACGGCAGTTATAGAGACTGCAGCAGCTTCCGGATTGCCCCTTTTATCTAGCGAAGAGCGAAATCCACTCTATACTTCGACCTATGGTACAGGTGAGATTATAAAAGCGGTACTTGATGATGGTCTAAGAAAATTCATAATAGGCATAGGTGGAAGTGCTACAAATGATGGTGGCATGGGCGTAGCCACTGCTTTGGGTATTAACTTTCTAGACAAAAATGGAAATAAGCTAAAGCCCATTGGGGAAAATCTTCAAAGTGTCCGGGATATAGATTTTGATGGATTGGATCCACGCATATCAGATAGCGATATAGTGGTTATGTGTGATGTGCAAAATCCGCTTACAGGATCTAATGGAGCTACTTATGTCTATGGTAGGCAGAAGGGTGCTGACGATATAGCCCTTGATATACTCGAGCGAGGTATGGTTAATTATGCTGATGTTGTATATAAAAAACTTTGCATGGATAATAGAAATAAGGAAGGGGCGGGAGCTGCAGGTGGGCTAGGATTTGCCCTTTCAGTATTTTTTGATGCTAAGCTAAAACCTGGTATAGAGGCCGTGCTAGATGCAGTGGATTTTGATAATTTGTTAAAGGACGCAGATTTAGTGATTACCGGAGAAGGAAGCATGGATGGACAGTCCATATTTGGCAAGGTACCAGTCGGTATTGCGAAGAGATGCAAAAGATATGGTGTACCGGTTTCAGCAATAGCAGGTGGCATGGGAAGGGATGCTGAAAAGCTTTACGATGTAGGTATAGGCAGTATAATTACTACTATAAACGGGAGTATGATGATAGACGAAGCTATGGAGCGGGCAGAAGAGCTTATGTATTCTGCCGCAGATAGGATGCTAAGATTTATAAGAATGGGAATGAATATAAGAGGGATATGATGCTGCATCATATCCCTCTTATATCTGTAACTTATTCCTTTTTTAGTGCATCATACATCCTATATAATACAATATGGGATATTGGTGTTGACAATAGTATGTTAAAGATGTATGTTTTTAGTGTTTTATAGAGGCAAACATTTGTTAATAAATTAACGATGGTTAGCAAGGGGGATTTTAGGATGGTCATTATGGTATGCGTTGGTAGCTCTTGCCACTTAAAGGGTTCGTACGATATAATAAAGCGGCTGGAAAAACTTATAAAAGAGAATAATTTGGAGGATCAGGTAGAGCTTAAAGCCTCATTCTGCCTAGGACATTGTACAGAGGGTGTATCTACTGTGGTGGACGGGGGAATTGTTAATTCTTTAACAATAGACGGTGTAGAAGAATTCTTTAAAGAGAAGATTCTAGGGAGGTTGACCACATGAATGTAATAAATTTCAAAGGTTCCAACTGTAAAAATTGTTATAAATGTGTAAGGGTATGCCCAGTTAAATCCATACGGGTAAAGGACGAGCAGGCTGAAATAATAAAGGAACAATGTGTGCTATGTGGAGCCTGTTTGTCTGCTTGTCATCAAAATGCCAAAAGCGTAAGAAATGATGTGCCAAAGGTAAAAAGACTTTTAAAAGATGGAAAGAAGACTGTGGTCAGCCTAGCGCCTTCTTTTATTGCTGCGTTTGAATATGACCATCCAGGGCAGGTAGTGTCTGCCCTTAAGCGCTTGGGATTTGACGAGGTGCAGGAAACTGCCATAGGAGCCCATTTAGTATCTAAAGAATACAAGCGCCTCATGGATAAAGGACGCATGAAGAATATAATAACCAGTGCATGTCCCACTATAAATTTTTTAATAGAACAGTATTATCCAGACCTTATTCCATACTTGGCACCAGTTTTATCACCTATGTTAGCCCATGGAAAGCTTATAAAGCATAACTATGGATGGGATGATACCCATGTAGTATTTATAGGTCCTTGTATATCGAAAAAGGCAGAGGCTGATGATCACCAAACGGAAGATGTAATAGATGGGGCACTTACATTTAAGGAATTGCTGGAATGGATGGATGAAGAGGGGATAAGCATAAAAGATGAAAAAGTAGAACCATTTAAATCTATGGATGGATTGGATACCAGATGCTATCCCATACCAAGGGGGATATTGATGACTTTAAATGGTTCGGACAATGACATGAATGGATTCCACAAAGCCAGTATAGATGGAATAGATCAATGTATGTATATGCTAGATGCCCTCAGAGAAGGACAGGTAAATGGGTATTTTATAGAGATGAATGCCTGCCTTGGAGGTTGCTTGAAGGGACCAGCCATGCCGAAATCTAATGGACAGTATTTTAGAATGAGACAGCAGCTTATAGAATATGCGGGGACAAATACAAAATATGGAGAATTTAGCATACCGGATTTTGACTGTGATATAAACTTGAGCAAGGTCTTTGTAGATAAGAGTATACATGAGGATATGCCCGATGAAGAGACCATTTCAAAAATACTTGCAAAGATAGGCAAAGTGACAAAGGATCAGGAACTAAATTGTGGTGCATGTGGCTATCCATCCTGTAGAGATAAGGCCATAGCTGTCTATCAAGGAAAGGCAGAGCTTTATATGTGCCTTCCATATATGAGGGAGAGGGCAGAATCTATGTCAAACGTCATAATAGGTTCTACACCAAACGTGATAATAGCAGTAGATGGCAATATGGAGATACAGGAGTTTAATGCTGCTGCTGAGAAGATGTTTGCAATGCCGAGGCAGATAGCAATGGGGAAAAAGATATATGAGTTAATAGATGGCAGTGATTTTGAATATGTATACAGAACCCATCATCCCATAATAGACAAAAAGGTGGAATATACGGAATACGGCGTAATTACAGAGCAGAGCATAGTATATGTAGAGGATCAGGCATTGCTGGTTGCCATTTTTAAGGATATAACAAAGGAGCAAAAACAGGCTGAACAAATATACAAGATGCGTATGGATACGGCGGAGATGGCTCAGGATGTTATAGAAAAACAAATGATGGTGGCACAGGAGATTGCAAGTCTCCTAGGTGAAACCACGGCGCAGACTAAGGTGACTTTAAGCAAGCTGAAGGATCTTATACTTTATGATGGGGAGGATGGCTAATGAGCTATTTTGTAGATGTCCATTATGAAAGTATAAATAAATACGGTGAAGAATTGTGCGGGGATAAGGTAGAGATAGTGCGTACTCCCGATTCTGTAATAGTGGTACTAGCAGATGGATTGGGAAGTGGTGTAAAAGCTAATATACTGGCTACACTTACCAGCAAGATAATAGGTACTATGTTAAAGGAGGGCGCTACGGTAGAACAGTCTGTAGAAACTATAGCCCATACACTCCCCATATGCAATGTGCGAAAACTTGCATATTCTACATTTACCATATTACAGATATTTCGTAATGGGGAGGCATATCTGGTTGAATTTGATAATCCCTCAGTTATATTTATAAGAAATGATAAGGTGCTTGAAATACCTTTTGAGTTTCGAAATATAAATGGAAAGGATGTGAGGGAGAGCCATTTAAGTATAGGCATAGATGATACTATTACTATTATAAGCGATGGTGTTGTTCATGCAGGAGTAGGTATAAGCCTCAATTTAGGCTGGCGATGGAATAATGTAGCTGAATATATGCAGCGCATAGCATCAAAGGGGGAAAATGCCAGGGATATGTCAAAGGAACTCATGGAAGCATGTAAATGTCTCTATATGGATAGACCTGGCGATGATGCAACAGTAGTAGTAGTAAAGATATCGCCGCATATAGAGGTAGATCTGATGTCCGGACCTCCCGTATCTCCAACAGATGACAGGAATATGGTAGAACAATTCATGGCATCTAGTGGGAAAAAGGTGGTATGCGGTGGTACAACGGCACAGATAGTAGGGCGGGAGCTAAAACGTCCTGTTGAGACCTCCACTGAATATATGGACCCGTCTATACCGCCAATCGCTTATATAGAAGGTATAGATTTAGTTACAGAAGGTGTTTTGACCCTTACAAAGACGGTAGAAATACTTAGACAGTTTAGTACCGAAGATTGTGGAGAAATGAATAAAGATATGCTAAGCGGCAAGGATGGAGCAACTAGGCTGGCTAAGATTTTAATAGATGAATGCACCCATCTTAGATTATTTATAGGTAGGGCTATAAATCCAGCACATCAAAATCCAAATCTTCCCATAGATTTGAGCATAAAGTTAAAACTCTTGGAGGAATTAATTGTATATATGAAAAAGATGGGAAAAACAGTTGAAAAGCATTATTATTAAGGAGGATAAGTGTTGAAAAAGGATATACCTGTGGTACAACAGATAAAACATGAAGTATTGAAGGAAGTAGCTGCTTTGGCTTTTGATGGTGAGCTTGAGCAGGGTAAGGATGATATACCTTATAAAATAATACCTGGCAGCAAGGCAAGATTTCGCTGCTGTGTTCATAAAGAACGTGAAATCATAAGACAAAGGGTAAGGCTTGCTAGGGGCAAGTCACCTAGAAACAGCAGGGGTGAATTAAAAGAACGAAATGATAACCAAATAGTGTATGTTATAGAAGAGGCTTGTGAGGGTTGTCCCATACATCGATTTCAGGTGACGGAAAACTGTCAGGGATGTATGGCAAAAAAATGTTTAGAGGCCTGTCCGTTCGGGGCTATTACAATAGCTGGCAAAAGGGCACACATAGATCAGGATAAATGCAGGGAATGCGGTAGATGCAGCAAAGCATGTCCATATAATGCAATAGCTGATCTTATGAGACCTTGCAAGAGGAGTTGTCCCGTTGGAGCTATATCTATGGACGATGAAAAAAAGGCAGTTATAGATGAAACGAAATGCATAAACTGTGGCGCATGTACAACCGAATGTCCTTTTGGTGCCATGGAAGATATATCTTGTATAGTAAATGTTATAGAGGATATGAAAAACGATAGAGAGGTATATGCAGTCTTTGCACCGTCTATAGCAGGGCAGTTTGGCAAGGATGTCACTACAGGGGCTATCAAGAATGCCCTTATAAGGCTAGGATTTGATGGCACCTATGAGGTGGCACTAGGAGCCGATTGGGTGGCAGTACATGAGGCGAAGGAAGTAGCTGAAAATATTGATGAAATGGGTTTTATGACTACATCATGTTGTCCGGCTTTTGTTGCTATGGTTGAGAAACATTTTCCTAAGCTGCTTCCACATGTGTCTAATACAGTTTCTCCCATGGTGGCCATAGGTAGATATATAAAGGCAGAGCACCCAAAGAGCAAAGTAGTATTTATAGGGCCATGTATGGCTAAAAAAGCCGAATCTAAAAAGGAATGGGCTAGGGATGCAATAGATTATGTTATTACATTTGAAGAATTGGCTGCCATGATGGATGCAAAAAATATCGAGATACATGAGAAAAAGGAAAAGGATGATGCATCCGGCTATGGTAGAGGATTTGCAAAGAGTGGTGGCGTATATGATGCAGTATGCAATGCAGCCAAAGAAAATAACATAACATTAAATGTTATACCTCAAAAATGTAATGGTGCTGAAGAGTGCCGTAAAGCCCTTATGATGGCAAATACTGGACGTCTTAATGAAAATTTTATAGAGGGCATGGTATGTCAGGATGGGTGTATAGGTGGTCCAGGAACATTATTATCAGTGGTCAAGACAAAAAGAGAGCTGGACAAAAATGCAAAGGAATCCAGCATAAAAAATATAAATGATAGCCTAAATAGGCTTAAAGGCAAAGAAGTGGATCTAAAACGGTAACAATGTCAATATTTTAGCAGAAAAAGACTATTGACAAAAAAATATCAGTTTAATATAATAATATCAGGATTTGTTAAAACATTAACAATCATAATACGATTTTAGCGTTAATGTATATAGAAACATCCAAAAAGCTACATTAATATTTTTTTACGAAGGATAGTTTTCATAAAATTCATAATATAAGAAATATCTGTATTATAATGTAGTTAAAAATTTAACAAGTGTAAACTACAGGCAATGCCTGCATATATAAAGTTTAAAATTTTTTTAGAAAGAAGGGTGACTCGATGGGTAAAGAAAAAGATATAAAAGAGGTTATTGATGTACCAGCCATGATAGATGGTCTAGTGGCAAACGCCCATAAAGCACTAGAAGGTTTCATGAAGCTTAATCAAGAGCAAGTAGATGCAATTGTAAAGGCAATGACACTTGCTGGTCTTGATAATCACATGTCACTTGCAAAGATGGCTATAGAGGAGACTAACCGAGGAGTATATGAAGACAAGATAACTAAAAACTTATTTGCTACCGAGTATATATACCACAGCATAAAAAATGAAAAGACTGTAGGTGTAGTAGACGAAAATGAGTATGAGGATTATGAGGAAGTAGCAGAGCCAGTAGGTGTAATAGCTGGTGTAACTCCGGTTACAAATCCCACATCTACTACCATGTTTAAATGCTTAATCTCCATGAAAACCAGAAATCCCATCATATTTGCGTTCCATCCGTCAGGACAAAAATGCAGCAGCGAGGCAGCTAGGATAATGAGGGATGCTGCTATAGAGGCGGGAGCACCAAAGGATTGTATTCAATGGATAGAATGTCCATCTTTAGAAGCTACAAAAACCCTTATGAATCATAAGGGTGTATCACTTGTATTGGCAACAGGCGGTTCAGGTATGGTACAGTCAGCCTATAGTACAGGTAAACCTGCATTAGGTGTAGGACCGGGAAATGTAGCATGCTATATTGAAAAGACTGCTAATTTAAAAAGATCGTTAACCGATCTTATACTGTCAAAAACATTTGACAATGGTATGATATGCGCTTCAGAGCAAGCAGTTATACTGGATGAGGAGATTGCTGATGAGGCAATAAGATATATGAAGGAAAACAAATGTTATTTCCTATCGCCTGAAGAAATAAAGAAATTAGAGCCAGTTGCCATAAATCTGGAAAAGGGTGGCGTAAATCCTGCTATAGTAGGACAGCCTGCTGCTAAGATAGCCGCTTTGGCAGGTATTAATGTGCCTGAGGATACTAAAATTTTGATTGCTCAGTTGGATGGTGTAGGTCCTAAATATCCCTTATCTAGAGAAAAATTAAGCCCTATTTTAGCCATGTATATAGTAAAGGACTACAAAGAGGGTATAAAAAGGGCAGATCAGGTAGTTTCATTTGGAGGGCTGGGGCACTCGGCCGTTATACATTCACAGGATGAAAAGGTTATAGATCTATTCTCAAAGACCATGAAGGTCGGCAGAATAATAGTGAATTCTCCTTCAAGTCATGGTGCTATTGGTGATATATACAATACCAATATGCCATCTTTGACATTGGGATGTGGTTCATTTGGGCGAAATGCTACTACTTCCAATGTTTCGGCTGTAAATCTAATAAACAAGAAACGTGTAGCGAAAAGGAGAGTAAATATGCAGTGGTTTAAGATTCCGCCCAAGGTATATTTTGAAGCAGGTTCGATACAATATCTTGAGAAGATGCCTGATATAAACAAGGCATTTATAGTAACAGACCCATATATGGTTAAATTAGGTTTTGTAGAGAGGGTGCTGTACTTCTTAAGAAAGCGTCCGGATTATGTACATTGCGAGATATTCTCCGAAGTAGAGCCAGATCCGTCTGTAGATACCATAAGACGTGGAGTAGAGGCTATGAATAAATTCCAGCCAGATGTAATAATTGCCTTAGGCGGGGGTTCTGCCATGGACGCAGCTAAGGGTATGTGGCTTTTCTATGAATATCCTGAAAGTGATTTTAGTGCACTGAGACTCAAGTTCATGGATATAAGAAAGAGGGCATTTAAGTTCCCCAAATTGGGCCAAAAAACTCAGATGGTAGCTATACCTACCACATCAGGTACCGGATCGGAGGTAACTTCGTTTGCAGTTATAACTGATAAGAAGAAGAATATAAAATACCCATTGGCCGATTATGAATTGACACCAAATGTGGCCATAGTAGATCCCGATTTTGTTATGACCGTACCCCAGCAGATAACTGCAGATACTGGTATGGATGTGCTTACCCATGCGTTAGAAGCCTATGTATCTACAATGGCATCTGATTATACTGATGCAATGGCCATAAAGGCTGCTCAGTTGGTATTTGAGTATTTACCTAGGGCATACAAGGATGGCAATGACAAGATGGCTAGGGAAAAGATGCACAATGCCTCCTGTATGGCAGGTATGGCGTTTAGTAATGCATTCTTAGGGGTGAACCATAGTATGGCCCATAAATTAGGTGGGGAATTTCATATACCCCATGGTCGTGCTAATGCCGTATTACTACCCTATATTATAGAATATAATGCTACCAAGCCTACCAAGTTTGCTTCATGGCCAAAGTATGAATACTATGTAGCAGATAAGAAGTATGCTGAGATCGCCAGGTATGTAGGACTTCCTGCAGCTACTACCGAAGAAGGTGTAAAAAATCTCATAAAAGCTATAAGAGATCTTATGAAATCAATGAATATGCCCATGACCATAGCGGAGTGCGGTATAGATAAGGATACATTCGAGAGCAAGGTTGCAGAGCTATCTGACAAAGCATTTGAAGATCAATGTACTCCCGCCAACCCAAGACTCCCATTGGTAAGTGAGATAGAAGGGTTATATAGGAAAGCATACTATGGTAAGTAATTTATAATATAAAAGAAGGATGTCTCGAAAAGAGGCATCCTTTCATATTTTTGGTTTATATCCGATTATAATCCATACTATGAATTGCAGATTTTTAAAATTGACATGTACAGAACACCTAGGCTATAATAATCTAGAACAGTTGTTTGAAAGTAAATAATTTTATACCTAGTAGCGATGTATGACCATGACTAAGCCAAAAAAAGGAGGTGTAAAACCGATTTTTAAGCTATGTGGTTTTTATCATAGCATTAAAAATTAGGGAAAAATTGTGATTAGGACAGAGAATTTAAGCAAGGCATTCAAAGATATTAAGGCGGTAAATGATGTCAGTTTCAGTGTAGAAAATGGAGAAATAGTAGGTCTTTTGGGGGAAAATGGAGCAGGTAAAACTACTACTTTAAGGATGCTTGCTACTATGCTAAAGCCTACTGGAGGTACGGCTTATGTAAACGGATACGATATAATAAAGCAGCCAGAGAAGGTTAGGCGGGAGATAGGTATATTGTTTGGCGGTGAGGTAGGTCTATATGATAGGCTTACTGCAAGGGAAAATATTGAGTATTTTGCCCAATTGAATGGTATGAGCAAGGCAGAGATGGATGAGAGCGTAATGCACCTTATAAAGGAATTTCAAATGGAAGAGTACATAGATAAAAGGGTAGGTACTTTTTCAAGGGGTATGAAACAGAGGGTGGCCATTTCTCGATCTATAGTGCATAAACCAACGGTTATGCTGTTTGATGAACCTACCATAGGCCTTGATGTTACAGCTGCAAAGATAGTCCATGATTTTATAATGGGATGCAAACAAGAGGGCAGAGCGATAATATTTTCCAGTCATAGCATGCAGGAAGTGGAAAAATTATGTGATAGAATTATTATAATCCATAAGGGATCCATCATAGATCAAGGGACTATAGAATATTTTAAAGAAAAATATAAAAAAGATGATATGGAAGATATATTTATAGGATTGGTAGGTGATAACAGGTGAGCATAACATCTATCGTTTACAAAAAAGAATTAAAGGATATGTTCAGGGATAAAAAGACGCTGGTAGCTGCCATATTAATTCCATTCTTGCTGTATCCCATAATATTTGGACTCATGGGTAAAGGAATAAAGGATAATATGGATTATGTAGATAAGGGCATAGAGATTGCACTAGTAGATGAAGGAAACAGTAAACTTGGTGAATTTATAAAATCTCAGGACAATGTAAAGATAAAAGAGTCCAAGAATATCCTTGAAGATGTAAAGGAAGGAAAGCTTATATTGGGCTTGGAGATACCTGAAGATTTTGATAAGAATATAAGTGGTGAGAAAAAGGCAGATATAATAATAACATACGACAATACCAGCCAAAAATCTAGTATGGCAATGTCATATATAAATGGCATTATAGAAGAGTATTCTAAGGGCATAGTTGCCCAAAGACTTCAAAGCAAAAATATCGACACATCTATTCTGACTCCCATTGATACAATTACCAAATCACCTGAGAAAGAAGAGAGTGGTTTTGGGAAGATGATGCTATCCCTTATGCTTCCCATGATGCTGGTGATATTTGCTGCATCTGGACCTATAGCTTCAGCTACTGATTTGGGGGCGGGAGAGAAGGAGAGAGGAACCTTAGAGCCACTCCTTACTACACAAGCCAATAGAATGTCACTTTTGTGGGGAAAATTCTTGGCTATAACGACTATGGGGGTGGTTACATCCTTGGCGTTTGTCGGTGGATTGGGATTATCTATGAAAATGTCACCTGAGGCTTTCAATTATGGGATGGAGGAAGCAAGTTTTGCATTAGAACCTAAGGCACTGGTTATTATGGTCATACTAACTATACTCCTTACCATGGTATTTGGGGCACTAGCACTAGCTATAAGTATGTATGCCAGATCATTTAAAGAGGCTCAAACCTATTTGACACCTTTAAGTTTTGTAGGTATGCTAGGATTTACTTCATATTTTATAGAGCCTAAGACTATGTCCATGGGACTTTTGCATATTCCTATAATAAACGTAGTGGTAGTCATAAAAGAGCTTACTTTAGGCATATTTAATTTTGCCCATTTAGGTATAGTGCTTTTGTGGATGCTGATATACATTGGTATATCAATAAGTTTTGCAAGGTATATGTTTAGTAAAGAAGAGGTTATATTTAGAACTTGACAAAGAAAAGAGCTATCAGAGATATTTATTGTATCACTGATAGCTCTTTATTTACTTAATCATCTCTTCTTCTTCCGAACATACCTGAAATAAGCATAAGCCTTATTAATTGTAGAGCTGCCATCAGAGTGGCTGCTACATAGGTAAGGGCAGCTGCCCTTAATACGTTTCGTGTCGGTCCTACTTCATCAGGTCCTATATATCCACCAGTTTCAAGGGCAGAAACTGCTCTGCGACTGGCATTGAATTCTACAGGAAGGGTAACCAGCTGAAAAAGTACAGCGAGGCCAAATGCATATACACCAATATTCACCAGGAGTTCATTTCTTAAAAGCAGCCCTATAAAAAGAAAAGGCATGGATAATCGGGATCCAATATTGGCAAGTGGTACTATTGCCATCCTGAAATTAAATGGTGCATATCTAATTTGATCTTGAACAGCATGACCTACCTCATGAGCGGCTACACCTATTGAAGCTATGGAAGTAGAGTGGTATACATCGGGGGACAATCTAAGTACCTTTGTCCTGGGATCATAATGGTCTGTCAATGTACCTTTTGTTATTTCTATGGGTACATTATATAATTGATTCCTATCTAGAATTGCCCTTGCTACCTCAGCTCCCGTCATACCCCGGTGGGATCGTACCTTTGAATATCGGCTATATGTGGCTTGTACTTTTACCTGGGCATAGGTAGCCAATATTATAGCTGGCAAAAGTATCATTAGTGTAGGATCAAAGTAATATGGGAAAAACATTTTTGCCCAGCTCCTTTCTGTCCATCTCCTCTATATTATGCAATTTTAATATAGCATATACTTTTTTAAAAGTCAATAAAGGTCAAACAAAAAATTGGCATTCACATATGCATTAATATAGTGTACAATTATATAAAGGTATAATGTTCCTAATATAAATTTATAATAGAACGTGTTATTAAAAGACATAATTAGGCAATGATAAAAGTAGACTGTGGTGCATATATAATAATGTGCTATTCTGAAAGGAGTGTAGTCTGGAATGAGATGCCGCTTTATATCAATACTTTTGTCCATTATGCTATTGAGTTGTACCTTGGTAAACGGTATAGCCATAGCTGAAGGTAATGTGGAGGTAAACGGAAAATTAGAAGGTAATGGTATATCTTATACCATAAAAAACAATTTGGAAGAGGATATAACAGGGATAGAGATAGAGGAAATTCTAATAGATAAGGATGGCAATAAGCAGCAAAGTTTTATACAGGGCGACTCAATAGCTCCGGGTCAAACCAAAAATTTGAGAGGCAATGATTATAGTGGCACAAAGGGTCCTTTGACCATCAAATATATAGTAAGGTATACTACATCAAGTAATGGAGAGATGCGAGTAGCAGGCGAGGGTGAGAAAAAACTTAATATTGGGGAGGTAAGGCTAAATGTAACATACCAGGCCAATCCTTCTAGTGGAATAAAAAAAGGGGACAAGATAACATACACTGCCACTATCGAATCCAAATCAGATATGGTGGTAAATAATATAATGGTTCAGGATAGTTCATTGGGAGATATGGGTACTATACCATCTCTAGCTCCTAATGAATCTAAAACTATATCGAAAGAATTTGTTGTAAATGATGATATGGAAAGTTATATAATACTTGGGTTTGTTGACCCGTTTAGCGGCAAACAGGTTACACGGGAAATGAAAAAAACCAAGGTAAAGGTAAAAGTACAAAAAGAAGAGGTAAAAAATCTGAATCCCAAGATAAGTATCTCTGGGAAGGCTGATAAAGCGTCCATAAAGGATGCTCAAGAGGTAACTTTCACCTTTACAATATCAAATACTGGGGATGATGTGTTAAAAAATATAAAGTGTATAGACTGGGATGGAGAAACTTTCTTTAATGCTGAAAGATTGGATGTTGGACAGCAAATAAGTGCGAAATTAAAAAAACAGGTACAACCTGGTGTATCTTATTCAATAAGATGTGCCGGTACAGCCGAACAGGATGGACGTACTGTAGAGGCTGCCTATAGCACTAAGTTTTCATCTGCTGTTGCCCAGGTTGAGATAGACAGAAAGATAACACCTGACCAGGTAAATATTGGAGATACTGTGCGGATAGAGTATATTATAAGGAATACAGGTACAGTATCACTTTTAAATATTAAATTGAATGAGAATGTATGGGGAGAAGTTGGTGGATTAACAAAGCTGCAGCCTGGAGAAGAGAAGGTCATTGTTACAGAGAAAAAACTTGAAAAGAATTTTATCAGCAGTCCTGTATTGACGGCTACAAATGGGAATACAGGCGATGAATATGAATATACAGCGGCAGATATGATCATACCGGTGGAAGGCTCTGAGGTAAATGAAGCCCATATATCCATAAGTGTTTTGGCAAAACCTGAAACATTAGAAAAACCTGGTACTGTAGAATTGGAATGTACCATAAGAAATGAGAATGATATACCGATAAAAAATGTGGAGATAATATTAAAGGAACGGGATCTGGTATTGGGAAGCTTTGTAGAGATCGGTGCTGGAGAGCAGCAGATAGTAAAAAGTCCTCCTATTGAAGTAGATCAGACAGAGAAATTTACCGTTATTTTAAAGGCAAAGGATACAATGGGAGGGGCAATTGAAGTCTCCGCAAAACCCATTAACATTACAATAGGGAAGGATTCTAACAAGCTAGATGAAAAGGATCCTTATGGTAAAGCTGTTCTATTAAAAAATATATTAATAGTGATAATATTGCTTACCATATTTGCAGTAGGTATGCTCATATATGTGCTAAAAATGCCACATTCTAAATTTAATAAAAATAAAAGAAGGCGTCGGAGATATTAATAGCCATACTTTTTTATGAGCTCGTCCATGGACATAAAGAATTCACAAGGATTTCGTTTGGTTTTTGATTTGCCATGGGGATGATATACAGGTACTGAAAAAACCCAACCTAAAAAACCCATCCATGTTTTAAGACGCCATGCTTTAAAATTATTATCAAGTGGTTTTATGGAAAAACCCAAACGTCTTACCCCAGGGCTAAATAGAGTAATACCCCATATGGCTTTTACTCTAGGATCTATTTTGCCTTGTGATGCTAAATGGCCTAATAGTTTCATCTCTTCCCTAAACATGGGCAAAAGCTGCAGTTCAGAGGTTATAGTAATATCTCCTATCTGATCTTTTGAGATCACAAGATTTGATATGTGAAGCTCGGCTACATAATCGCCGGGCTTTATCTGATTTCCATCTGGCAGTTCTAGTGTTTCCTTGCAGTTATATGGATGTATATTAAATCTTAATAATCTATATTTGGAGCCATCAATATGATGTATATTTTCCTTCCATGCAAAGAATTTTTCCCACCAGCTAATTATAGTTTGTGCTATTGACTTCATATAGAAACGCTTCCTTCCTTTCGGCAATAAGTTCATCCAGTGTTACAAATTCAAAACCATCCTTTTTTAATGCATCTATTATAACAGGGAGCGCTTTTAGCGTATTTTCTGGTGCACCAGGATCGCCTCCATTATCATGTAATACCACTATGCTTCCTGGAGCAGCCTTATCTATAACAGTGCTATAGATATGTTCTACAGTACTTCTATTATCCCAATCTTGGGCTTCTATGCACCAATATGCTGGTTTTAGATTCAGGCGACGGGCAGCATTTAGGCTAACTAGGTTAAATGTGCCCCAAGGTGGTCTATACCAATGGGGTTGTTCACCTGTTATATCACTTAGTGTATTAAATGTAGTAAGCATATCACTATATGTTTCATGTGGTAACATAAGCCATGCATGTTTATGTGTATTTGAGTGACAACCTATTACATGCCCCCTTTCTTTTATATCGCTTACAATATCTTTATTAGCAGCTGCCCTTTTCCCTACAAGGAAGAATGTAGCTTTTATATTCGAATCGTCCAGTAGATCGAGTAATTTTGGAGTATATTTGGGACTAGGTCCATCGTCGAAGGTTAAAGCTATTTGCTTTTTATCATTATTGCCTTGTCTTAAAACGGTATTTGATATATTTCTTGCCCAAATACTGGGTAAAAAGCAGTATATTAGAAATAAAATACTTAAGAATATTAATGTATATATATATTTCATATTATATCCCCATTTCATCAATAAGTTGTAGTTTTCTATTTAGAAGAGCCTTTATGTTCTTCTATAAGTTTTAATATTATATCAACTGCATGTTGTGTAGCTAATGGTTTTGCTATACTTTCCATGGCCGATTTCATATTATCAAGGCATTTTGGATATTTCATGAGCTCTTCTATATATTTTATTACATCATTTTCGTCCTTGGCAACTATGGCAGCTTTTTTTCTTAATAGAAATTTTGTATTACTCATCTCATGCCCAGGGAGGGGATTATAGATTATCATGGGTAACGATTTTGCCATTGCTTCAAATATGGTTATGCCTCCCGCCTTGCCTATTAAAACATCCGATATTTCCATAAGTTGTGCTGTATCATAAACATAACCTAATACATGTATGGGATTTTTACACTTTTCTTTTAATCTTTTAAGTTTTTTGGCCAAGGCTTTGTTTGTACCGGTTATGGCTATTACTTGAAATGGCATATCTATGCTGTTTAGTCTTTTGCATAGTTCATCTATGCCGGTCATAAGACCATTGCCTCCCCCCATTAAGAGTATTGTAAAGATATTCTTATGAAGGTTATAGCGTGTCCATATTGAAGGATCGTTTATGGTCTTTTCAAACTCTTGACGCAGAGGTATACCTGTTACATGTATATTATCATTTGAAATACCATTTCTTTTTAAATTTCTGGCCACTATGCTTGCCCCTACTATATATGCATCTACATATTTGTGAACCCATTGATTATGCGTAGTAATATCTGTTATTATTGTCACAAGGGGTATATCTATTTCATTATCTTGCTTAAGGGTAGATACTACACCTGCAGGGGTTGGAAAGGTGCAGACTATGACATCAGGTGATGTATTTTTTATAACCTTTAAAAGCTTTTTTTCTCCCATTTTATTTATAAATCTCTGCCATTTAGAATTGGGAACTATATATTTAGTTGCAGTATAATACCATTCCCAGCCCTTTGAAAAATGTTTAAGCATTTGAATATAGCTAAACTGGAAAAACTTTTTTAAAGTGGGATCTAAAAAGCTAAAGTAATCATATATCTTTATTCTACAATCAGGACATCTACTTTTAAGGCCTTGCTTAAGTGCATTTGAAACCTGTATATGTCCTGCACCATAGGTGGCAGAAACTATCAATACATCACATTTAGCGCCATGTGAATATGACAAATAAATCTACTCCTTTCTAAAACTATCGGTAACATTATAACAGATATTTAGTAAAATGCATATGTACGTTGACGGCAATTTATAATATGGTTTTTTTTAGTATAAACCTTTAATTGTTATTATGGTAGAATATAAGTAATAAGAATAGAGAAGTGTCGATAAATAGTAATTTGCTATGTGAGGAGGGATGGTAATATGCTTGATTTAAGTAAACTTACATATGATATTAATGCTATGGCGGGAGAGTATAAGCAGCAAATAACAAAATACCAAAGACAGATCAATAAGGCCATGGAGTCTTTAGAGGGGTATGATAAGGATGCTGCCCCTTGGCTTGATAAGATAAATTCCAGCTCTAGACATTTTTTTGTGGCCTTTCCTCAGGGGAAAATGGCAAATGTGTATAGATTGCCTGATGTAAAGCCATTATATACGGTAATAGCGGTAGATGGTTCCCAAATAGATGTGGATACCCACGAGATAGCACTATGCTATGTACTAAATGCAGGCAGGGTTGTCATACATTATGGACTGGATAAATCGCCAATTTTAGATAGCCTTCCCAAGTTATATTTTAGGGACGATGATCTATATCGTCAGCAGGATAGTGGGGATATAGAACTTATTCAAGGTGACAAATTGGCTGAGCTTCGTAGCCAGATGGAGGCAGAAGAGCTTTTTAAGCTAGTAAAGGATAATTACATACAAGACAGGCCTATACTCGCCTTCACTGACGGAAGGTTAGTATCATGGGAAAAAAAGGCGTCGGCTAAAAAAGATTTAAATGGATTTACGGCACCATTGTTTAAAGATCTATTTAAATTTGGAGAGGGTAAAAAGATACTGACTGCAGGGTATGTGTCAGGTTCTAGGATGTCACTGGTAGCAAATACCCTCAGGGCATCAGATTGTCAGCAGCCTATTATGGATTGTAATGTATGTAAATATCGAATGGAGAAGGATGCACCATGCCATGAAATAGAAGGGCTTAGGGATATTACCTTGTTCAAGCATATATTATCTGAAGGTGAGCGTTCTGAGGTGTTTTATGCTGGTATCAATATGCTGCCTAGGAGCGAATGGCCTAAATATAGAATAGGTTTTTTCTATATCCATGGTGGGGATGAGATAGCGAGGGTAGAGGCCCCTGATTATATACTAGAGGATAATAATCTTTTAGACATGCTCCATAGTATGGTATATGACCAAATACAAAAGGGTATGGGATATCCCATATCCCTTCAGGAAGCCCACCATTTGGCTGTTATAAAAGGGGAGGAGCGGGAGGCATTTTTTCATCTGGTAGGCCGGAATTTTTCCAGGGCGGGAGTGCCCATAAAAGTGACGGATAAAAAACTTTATAAAGGAGCAAGGATATTTTAATAATATGATGTGGGGAGATAAAAGGTATCATTCTTTAAATTATGAGTTAAAGAAAACATTTGGGCAAAAGATTATGAAACTATCATTAGATGGGGGATTTACCTGTCCAAATAGGGATGGAACAGTTGGGACAAGGGGTTGTATATTTTGCGGTGAGGCGGGGGCAGGGGAATTTACAGCCTCTAGGACATTTAGTATAGCCAAGCAAATGGATATCCAAAGGAGTCTTTTGTCATCTAAGTGGTCTAATGGCAAATGTATAGCCTATTTTCAGAATTTCACAAATACATATTCAGCCTTCGATGATCTAAATAAAAAATATAATGAAGCCCTATCTGGTAAAGATATAGTAGGCTTAGCCATAGCAACTAGACCTGATTGTTTGCCAGAATATGTACTTGATCTTCTGGAAGAGATAAATAGCAAAACTTTTTTATGGGTGGAGTTAGGGCTTCAGACAATACACGATAAAACAGCTAGATTTATAAGAAGGGGCTATGAGTTGGAATGTTATCAAAAGAGTATATACGAGCTAAGAAAAAGAAATATCAGGGTTGTTACACACTTAATCTTTGGCTTGCCAGGTGAATCCTATGAAGATATATTAAATTCAGTAAAATTTATAGCTAATACAGATACCTGGGGAGTAAAATTTCATCTATTATACCTTCAAAAAAATACGGATATTCATAGGTATTATATTGAACATCCTTTTCATATATTGACGCAGGAAGAATATATATCACTTGTAGCTGATAGTATTGAGCATATACCCCCTGAAATGGTAATACATCGTCTTACAGGAGATGGTAAAAGGAGTCTTTTGGTGGCCCCAAGATGGAGTTTGGATAAGCTAAGGGTATTATCTGATATAGATATGGAACTAAAAAAGCGTGATAGTTATCAAGGTATTAAATACCTATGCAAGGAGTAGCACATATTATAAAAAATTATGCAAAAATACAAATTAAATATTAGAGTTATGGGTACTTTATGGTTATGGAGGTGAAGTGTTTGGATCAGAAGTATCTAAATTCTCTAAAAGATATGGAATATGTCTCCTTAACCGATAATCAAGAAGGTCGGCTAAAGGAGTTAGAGCAAAAATTTAATGATGAGTTTGGTTTAGATTGCTATTTCTTGGTAATGAAACGGAAGTAATACAAATAAGACCTTAATATCAATTCAGATTGATATTAAGGTCTTATTTGTATAGTCATTTTCTTATTGTATGCGTTTTTCAATAGTTTCCTTTATTTCTTCAGGAGTCATGCCCCTAGCCTCTATAAAAGGTACATTGTTTATGGTATCCTGTATACCTAACAAATTATCGTCCATGCCCGTCATCACTACTGCATCAAACCCGTCTAAAAAATCTTTGTCATCTTTTTGTCTTGAATCAAATTCAAATACTTTGTATCCGGCATGTGACAGGTATTCGGATACGGGTTTTAATCCACGCTGAACAGCGATGTTTTTCATCTAAAAACCTCCTTTTTTCTATTATCTCTCATATAAAAGGGAGATATGCAAACACATTTTGTATGATTTTGTTTTTGCTAACTCCATTCAAAAATGTTAAAATATTTATATATAATTTATCGGAAAGAATCTAAAGGAGGCATAGGATTGATAGGTGAAGTAATAGAGAGCAAGACATCTGAGTTTGTAGTAGAAGCTAGGCAATATGATATGGTGCCATGCTATGGGTCATTTGTAAAGGTAATAGATGGGGATAGAATAGTATATGGCATAGTATCTGGTGCATATACCGGTAGTATAGACAATAATACCCGGGCCAAGGCCTTCTTTAAAAGTATAGAAGAGCTAAAAAGGGAACAGCCACAGATATTTTCCCTTCTTAGGACGGAATTTAATTGTGTAGTAGCAGGCTATAGTCAAAAAGGTATATTCAATCCCTATTATCCTCCCGCCCATCCCAGATTGCATCTATCTGTAGAAAAAGCGTCAGATGATGAGATAATAAAGGCCACTGAAGGTTTTGGATATCTATCAAAAACCATAAACTATCAAGCTGGTGACAGCGATGAACTTACGGCGGCAGCCTTGAGAAATGCTGCCTTTTTACGGGATAAGCCGAGGGAGTATGTAGTTAGCGCAGGGCGGGAGCTGCTTAAAATGTTGTCCTATGATACTGGACGCCTTAAAAATATCATAGATAGGGTGGGAATGAGATGAAGGGTAGTATATTAAGAGGTTCATTATCAGGGGGTTGTGATGTACGCTTAGATGTTGGACAAAGTATAGAGGATATAAAGGTGGGCACATTTTGCGTAATAGAGGGTAGACGTTATGATTTTTTCTCCATGGTAGTCGACGAAAGCATAGAAGCGGTAAATCCAAAGGCCCTTTATGAAACGGCGGATAATAGTCCCATTTTAAGTGATATAGTCCATGGTACCGGTATAATAGAGGAGATAAAGCTCCAACCCATGGTGCTCATAGATAAAGAGGATGATGAGCCTATTACTAATTTAAATAGATCGGAAAAAATACGGCCGGTAAAGAGCATACCCTCTCATCTATCATTAGTGAGGGAGGCTTATAAAGAGGATGTGTACAATATATTCGGTGAACCTGATGATACACATTTTTATGTGGGAACTCCCCTTGATATGGATGATATAGAGGTATGTATAGATCTTAAGAAGTTTATAGAGCGTTCAAATGGTATATTCGGAAAATCAGGTACTGGTAAGACCTTTTATACCAGGCTAATGCTTTGCGGTATGATAAGGAGTAAGCTCTGCAATGTATTGGTGTTTGATATGCACTCAGAATATGGCTGGGCAGGTATTGATGAGGACAAGAACAGGGGAGAAGCCAAGGGATTAAAGCAACTGTTTGGTTCAGAGGTAGCCATATTTACTTTAGATCCAGATTCTTCAAGGAATAGGGGTGTAAGGCCGGATTTTGTGGTTGAGATTCCCTACAGTTCTATAGAGCCTGAAGATATTGCCCTTGTAGGCGATGAACTAAACTTGAATGCTACTGCGCTAGAATCCATATACATACTGCAAAAACATTTGGGACGGGATTGGCTTGTAAGCTTTTTAAATATGGATGCTCCTGGGATAGAACAGTTCGCAGAGTCTACAGGTGCACATGTAGGAGCTATGCAGGCCCTACAGCGGAAGCTTTTTCAACTGCAAAAACTGCCATTTATAAAGGAAAATCCAGCGGATGATGCAGTAAAGCGTATAATGGAATATATAGATAATGGTATGAATGTAGTATTGGAGTTTGGGCATCAAAAGAGTATGCTGGCATATATGTTGGTAGCTAATATCCTAACACGCCGTATACATGCATTGTATGTTGAGCGTAGTGAAAAGGCATTGGGTAAAAAGGAGGCTGAAAATACCCCACTTGTTATAGTTATAGAGGAGGCACACAAGTTTTTAAATCCAGAGGCCTCCCGCCAGACCATATTCGGTATGATAGCCAGGGAGATGAGAAAAAATAACGTAACCTTGCTGGTTGTGGATCAGCGCCCATCAGGTATAGATGCGGAAATACACTCTCAGTTTGGTACCAAGATAACTGCACTTTTGACCGAGGAAAAGGATATAGAATCGGTACTCTGCGGAACCAATAATGCTAAGATGCTCAGAAATGTATTAGCTAGTCTTGATACTAAGCAGCAGGCGTTGATACTTGGACATGCGGTGCCCATGCCTGTGGTTATACGCACCCGTACCTATGATGAAAACTTTTATAAAGATATAACTAGTGGTAATAGGCCTAAAAGGGGTGCCTTATCAAAAATGAAGGGCAGCTTTGCATCTGGCCAAGGTGAAGAATACGGGAGTGAATTGCCACCTCCAGGTAAGGACTTTGAGGATCTTATGAAGGAGTTGTACGGAGAATGAGTGATGTTATAAAGATCATCCATACTGCCGATTTGCACATAGGTGTGCAAAACTATGGCAGGCTAGATAGTAAAATAGGTATGCATACTAGGATAGCAGATTTTTTAAAAAGCCTTGATAAGGTGGTAGACTATGCGATAGAAACGGGACAGCATGCTTTTCTTATATCGGGGGATATATTTAAAAATCGTGAGCCAGATGTTACTCAACAGCGGGAGTTCGCAAAGCGGATAAAAAAGCTATCAGATGCAGGCATAAAGGTATATATGATAATAGGAAATCATGATCTTCATAATTCTGTTTTTAAAGCGACATCTGTGGAAATATACGATGTGTTGGACATGCCGGGGGTATATGTACGAAGAAGGGCGGATATAGACGTTATAGATACGTCTGCAGGGCCATTCCAGGTAGTAGCTCTTCCATATATGTCACCTAGTAATTTGGTAGAGGAAGGGGAAGGCATAGGGGATACGGCACAGTATATAAGAAATAGTATAGATACACTTATAGATATGCTGGTTAAGCGCATGGATAAGACTTTACCTACCATTTTTATGTCCCATTTTTCTATAATAGGTGCTGTGCCAGGGTCGGAGAAGGCTATAATGTTAGGCAGGGAAGTAACGCTTCCCGTATCTACCTTTGCCCGTCCTGAGTTTGATTATGTGGCAATGGGTCATATACACAAGCATCAGGCCCTTTATGATCATCCAGCAGTTGTATACTCCGGGAGTATAGATCGGGTGGATTTTAGTGAGGAAAAGGAGCAAAAGGGTTTTGTAGAGGTGGAACTCTTCAAAGGGGATACATTCTGGAGGTTCATCCCTTTGGATACTCGCCCCTTTAGGACAATATATGTAGATGGAAGCAAGGACGATCCGTATGACAAGGCAATGGAAAAGATAGAGCATGAAGATCTGGAGGGGGCAATAGTAAAACTCAAGGTAAAGCTTCCTTCCCATAAATTATCTGCCCTTAAAGAGCCTGAACTTTATAAAGAGTTGAGAAGAAGGGCTTTTTATGTGGCAGGCATAGAAAAGGAGATAACTTCAGATCTGTCCCATTTGCGCCATCCAGGTATTACTGAACGGATGGATGTTAGGGAGGCAGTTGGGGAGTATATATCAAAAAAAGGTGAATATGAAGATATAAAGGAAGATCTTTTAAAGGTAAATGATGAACTTATGCAAGAGCTAAAGGAAGGGGAGGCTATATTATGACACCCTATACTCTATATATAAGAAATTTTAAATCCTATGGAGAGAATACCCCTGTTTTGGATTTTAACAAATTTGATATAGCGCTTTTAACTGGGGAAAATGGCAATGGAAAATCATCCCTTGCAGATGCTATCGCATGGTGTATATGGGGGCAATGCAAGGGTATGTCAGGTAGAGGTGGTATGGATGACCTGGTGCATACAGGTGCTTTGGATATGGATGTTGCATTTACCTTCGAGGAAGATGGAAATATATATAAGGTAATACGCAAAAGGGATAAAAAAAGGGGCCAATCGGCACTGGAGTTTTATATAAAGCAGGGAGCTGAATTTATATCCATAAGCGGAAATGGTATAGGTGAAACCCAACAAAAGATATTGGAGATAATAAAGCTTGACTATGATACATATCTCTGTACCGCATATTTGAGTCAGGGCAAGGCCGATCTATTTGCTACAAAAAAACCAAATGAGCGTAAGGAGGTTCTAGGTGAGATATTAAATCTTTCGACCTATGATAAGCTGGAGGGATTGGCAGCTGAAAAAAGGCGGGAGGTTGTAAGTGAACTTACCCTTTTGGAAAGGCAGATAGAAGGTTTTAAGGAAAATGTCCTAGATGAAAAGGAAATCTCAAAAGGGCTTCTAGATGTAGAGGAAAATTTAAAAGCATGGTATCTAAAACGGGATATACTGAGGGATAAATTATCGGTTCTTAACAGGAAAAAAACGGAGCTCGATGGACTAAAACAACAGGCAAAGGACTATAAAGCACAGCTTGTAAGATCAAAGCATGATCTTGTAAAGCTAAAAAAAGAGTCGGAAACTTTAGCTAAGCGTATACAGGAATATAGGGATATATTAAAAAAACAGGATGCTATAAAAAGGGATTATGATGTTTTAAATATGCTAGTGGAGCAGGATAAAAAGATGGGCGAAGCTCTACAAAGGATTACTGAGTTAAAGAGCAAGAAACAGTCTATAGAATCTCAGATAAAAGCGCTAGAGCAGGAACTAAACCATAGAATAGCCCTTATAGATCAGAAGATACTTCAGGAGAAGAACAAAGTAGATGCTTCTCAAGGAATAGATGCAAGGCTTAAAGATATTAGGAAGACTCTGTTAAAATTAAAAGAGGATGAAGATAAGCTCTCTATTCTCCAACAGAAGAAATTGGAGATTGCCCAAAGCATGGTGCAGATCAAAACGGATAAAAAGGCACTTTTATCACAGATGGATGAGCTTAGGGAACATTATTATGTGCTAAAGGATGTGGAAGCAGATTGTCCAGTATGCAAAAGACCCCTTGATGGGCATACAAAGACGCAGATAATGGATGAAGCCATAAAAAAGGGCAGAGAAATACAAAAGCATATAAAGGATATGGATGGGGAGATAATTAAGCTAAAGACCCAAGATCATGATATAGATGTGGAAATAGCTAGACTAAAGGAAGGGCTAAAAGAACGGTCAAGGCTAGAAGGACAGTTGGTGCTTATGGAAAAATCCATAAATGAAGGTGATGAGGCAAAAAAAGCAATAGAAACCTTAAAGGCACAGCTTATGCCCATAAAATCATCTTTGAAGACAGGATCATATAGGGAAAAATTTAATGATGTATATGAAGATATATGTAAACAATTGGATTCAATAGAGTATGATAGGGATGGACATGTATCCATAAAGAATAGGATAAAAGAGCTCAAAGACATACCTGAGCTTTTTGAAGAGATCAAGGTGGCAAAGGTAAAGCTATCAGCCGATGGGGAAAGTAGAACAAGGATATTGGGTCTTATCGAAGATAGGGAGAATGATATAAGGGCTAGAGAGGATATAATAGACACACTGGAAAAGGCAGCAGCCGAATTGCCGGAGATTTCAAAGGATATTAAAAATTTTGACGGAGAGGTACAAAAACTAGAGGAACTGATATTGCAGGGTGAATCTAAAAAAGGTGCTCTAAATGAGAGACTTCTTCAGATACAGAGGGCAAAGGAAGAGCTTAAAGAAAAGAAAAGAATACAGGATAAATTATTGTATGATTTGGAAGTGTATAAGGCGCTCGTAAACATATATGGTAAAAAAGGCATACAGGCAGCTATAATAGAAAATGCCATACCAGAGTTGCAGGATGAAACCAATCGTATACTCTCAAAGATTACCGATGGTCGATTTACGGTGGAGTTTATAACACAGCGTGATACTTCAACAGGGAATATTCTAGAGACGCTGGATATAAAGATATCAGATGGCATGGAGACACGGAAGTATGAAACATATTCTGGTGGGGAGGAGTTCCGCATAAACTTTGCTATTCGCATAGCTCTAGCAAAGATGCTGGCTAGGCGGGCGGGGGCAAACCTGCGTATGCTCATATTGGATGAAGGCTTTGGCGTGCTAGATGAGGCAGGGCGGGAGCGGCTTGCCCAGGTTATAAATAGCATAAGCGATGAATTTGAAAAGATAATGGTAATAACCCATATACAGGATTTAAAGGATTACTTTCCTACACAGATAGAAGTATATATGACATCAGAGGGGTCAATGTTTAAAATAGTAGGATAGAATTAATGTAGTTTTAAACTGGGAAGGACAATTGTCTTTCCCATAAGTTTAACGTGGTTTTAAAAAATTTTTTGGATTCTTGTCCTCAAAGTAACAATTGAGACATTTATTATTATAGAGCTTTAGGCAATCGGGGCACACCGTAGAACTGCAATTGTTGCATATGGATATACCATTGGATTCAAAACTTTTGTTACATACTGAACAGACGTCTAACATATTTATCTTCCTTTCATTAATTTAAAATTAGGTGCGCTGATAGTAGTTTTACCTTTTATGCTATAAAAATGCGCATAAAAGACTATATATTTTATGCACAATAGTGTGTAAGTTTATGGTATAATGATCTAAATGTAAAAACTTTTAGTAAGGGGGGCGGACATGGCTACAGAAGTGCAACTCATACAGGAAGCCCAAAACGGTGACATATCTGCATTTGAAGAACTGGTTAATTTATACCAGAAAAAAATATATAACTATTGTTACCGTATGGCTAACAATGAACATGATGCAGAGGATCTTACACAAGAAGTCTTTATGAAGGTATATAGAAGTCTTAGAACATTTAAGGGTAATAGTCACTTTTCAACATGGATTTATAGAATAGCACATAATACATGTATAGATAAATACAGATCTTTAAAAGCCTATAATGTAGTTACACTGGATGGGGAAGACGATCGGGTGAGGGGTATATCTTCTAGTGATCCGCTACCTGATGAACAGGTGGTAAACAAGGAGCATATGGAGATGCTGGAAGAGTGTATTGCCCATTTAAAACCGGATTATAGATCTGTAATCATACTGAGGGATGTACAAAACTACAGTTATCAGGATATAGCTGTTATATTAAATATGCCTTTAGGGACGGTTAAATCTCTTATAAGCCGTGCCAGGCAAGCCCTTAGACAAGAACTTAAGGCTAGGCTGTGAAAGGGGTGATTGTGTATGCAATGTAAAGAAGCAAGGATGCTTATAAGTCCATATATAGATGGCATGTTAAGGAAGGGAGAACAGGAGCTCTTTGAAAAGCATATAGAGACCTGTGGGGCGTGCAGAAAAGAGTTAGAGGATATAAAAGATGTAGTAGCAGAGATAGGAGAATTGCCAGAGCGAGAGTTACCCCAAGGTTTTGAGGATGTATTGCATGACCGGATTTTAAGGGAGGCTGAGATACAAAAAGCCTTCGATGAATGGGATAATCTGGAGGGATCTTTGCAGCCAGAAGGAGAAGATCACAGCAGAAGAAATATACGGGATATTATAAAATGGATAGGATATGCAGCTGCTGTAGTAGCCGTAGCTTTTTCCATAAAGGCCTTTAGCGGTTCATTAAATAATACTAAGAAGAACATGGTTGCTAGAGATGAAACAGCTCAGCAGGAGAATAAGGATATGTTTGCTGCAGAATCGTCTAAGGCAGATAGGGGAACTGACGATGCCGTTAGTAATGATGTCGCTGATGGAAAACTAAAAGCTGATGATAATGGGTTTGTTAAAGAAGATGCAATGGAGAATGAAGAAAAGGCCGAAGATAAATATATAAGAACAGATAAGGTCAACTTGAAGGTAGAAGATGTATGTGTCACCCCTAATTCCCTTGAAATAGCTGTGGCGAAGTATGATATAGATGTAGTGGAGACGTATAATAATGGAATAAAGGTAAAGGTATCAGATAAAAAGGACAGGGAAAACTTGTACCAGGCCATTAATATGCAGGGTATAATAGAGGATATGGGAGAAGATACGGATTCTCAATATGTAACAATTATTATAAAAAAATGAGATGTTTTTGACAGGAGTTAATTTTATATGCGTAAAAAAATAGTAATTATTTCTTTAGCCATAGTTTTGGTTGTAGCAGGATGGGCAGTATATGAGCTACTTGCAGACCATTCTGATATGTGGAATACACAAAAGATACTGGTAACGGTAAAAAATACTGGGCAGGTAAAGGAAATAGATGATAAGGAAACTATAAAAAAAATAGTCCGTGTGGTACTTGACAGGGAACAGCCGGGAGATATGGATATGCTAGATGAATTGGTAGATAGACCATATACCTATTCATTGGAGTTTTTTACTCAGAATGAGGGTTATGGCCCCCTTTTATGTTATAAGGATATAAAAATATGTCAATTTGAGGAGGATACACTGGGCTATTATATAGAGGTTTCAGATGATTTTTTTAAATTGATAGAAGATTATATGAAATAGATACAAAAAATGCATCGCCATGGTATACGATATGGTGATGCATTTTTTTATATATTAATTTTTCAAACTTATGGTATAAGTGGTAAAAGTATAGTGAATAATATATGTATAGTTTATAAGATGGGAGGAATATACATGGCAAGCAAACAGCTTATAGAGCTTATGAAACAGGAAGTTGATAGTGTCAGGGAGTCTAGATTACCAATGGTAAAGGCATTTGAAAGCATAGCAAAAAAGACTGGATTGAAACCTAATACCGTTCGTAACTATTATTACAGATATATATATGATAAACAGGATAAAAATATAGGCATACCTGCAGGAAGGAGTTTTACTCCACAAGAAGTGGATGATCTAATGATAAGTATGCTGGTGGCTCAAGGGCATGGTCAATCGGTGCGTGGATGTGCCAATCAGTTAAGTGGAGGTGATCCAAAGCTTCTCATACGCCTTCAAAACAAATATAGAAATGTTATTGCTAGTAAAAGGGAATATGTAAATGAACTTATGGCTAAGATGCAGGCTGAAGGTATGACATTTTATAATCCGTATACAAAGCAGTATATAAATGGTAATAGTTCTTTGGAGCAATGGGATAGTGATGATATATTGGACAGCATCAGTAGATTTGTATCCAATATACAGAAGATAAACAATTCATCTTTGTATAGTCTGATTAATGGATTAAAAAATTTAAGCCAGATGGCATTGGATGGTATGGATTATGGGCGTGAGCAATACCAAAAACGTCTTTCTGTGCTAGAACAGGATATAAAAGAAAGGGATAAAAAAATATATGAGATTAACAACCAAATATTAATCTATAAAACTCAACTAGATGAACAAAGACATAAAACAAATAGGCTAATATCCATGTTTAGACAGCTTATTGCCATAAATAGGAGGTTTTTGGATCTATCAAGTACTGGTAAAATTTCAGAGTTAAATGAATATATATCTGAATTGGGAGATTATATAGAAAGCTATAAACTAGCAGAAGAAGAATAAAAATAGGAAAATGTGCATTGATTGGGCATACCCTAGATGGTATAATGTACCTATATATAGCAAAGATCATAAGGTTTCAAGCATTGCTTGAATTAAAAGGGAAAGCGGTGAAAATCCGCTACAGCCCCCGCTACTGTGAATGGTGATGTATAGACATGTACCACTGGCCATATAAGGCTGGGAAGGTGTCGGTTACAGATGAACCATAAGTCAGGAGACCTGCCTATGGTTATGTTATTATTCCTTCGGAGGGAAGGATTGGATACATATATGGGTAAAAGCACTCCAGTCCTTTTGGGTTGGAGTTTTTTTATTGTATAAATTTTATAAAGGAGCCTATGAGTATGTTAAGAAAGATTAACCTAAGGTATATTATACCTATTTTAGCTATTACCTTTATTATGTTTAGTATAGTTGCTTGCAGTAGTGGAGATGCTAATATATCTAAAAAGGATGATAATGTTAGGATAGGGGAAGAAGCTAATGGGCAAAAAGTATCATATCCATTTGAATATACCGATGTGGTGGATAGAAAAGTGACTATAGAAAAGCAACCAGAAAGGATAGTATCCTTATCCCCTAGCAACACGGAGATATTGTGTGCATTAGGTCTTGGGGATAAGCTAGTGGGGGTTACAGACTATTGTGATTATCCAGCGGAGGTCCTATCAAAAGAAAAGGTAGGAGATTATAGTCAGCCTAATATAGAAAAAATAGTAGCATTACAGCCTGATATGGTATTTGCAAATAATGGCATGCAACATGAAATAATATACAAACTGGAGGAGGCCAACATACAGGTTGTTGTATTTGGTGGGGATACCTTTGAGGGGGTATATAGATCTATACTGGATGCAGGTAAGATTACAAACACACAAAAAACGGCCAGTGAAATAGTAAATAATATGAAAAATAGAGTTGATGAAGTACAGAAAAAGCTCAAAGGTGTAGAAAAGAGGAGCTGTTATTTTATAGTAACCTTTGGCGATAGTGGTAATTGGACTGCAGGACCTGGAAGCTTTATAGACGAGATGATAAATAAGGCAGGTGGGGAAAATATAGCAGGCGATACAGAATCCGCTTGGGCGGAATATTCTATAGAAAAGCTTGTAGAAAAAAAACCTCAGGTTATACTGATGTCAAAGGCGGCAGGAGATGTGGAAGAATTAAAAAATACTTCAGGTTATAAGGAGTTAACAGCTGTAAAGGAAGGAAATGTAAAACTTTTGGATGATAATCTTGTAAGTAGGCCAGGGCCTAGACTGGTTGATGGTCTGGAAGAAATAGCAAAGGCAATTCATCCTGAAATTTTTAAATAGCTATGGAGAAGAGAAATATGTCGTTTATAGAGAATAAAAGGAAATACAGGATAGGGATTTTGATCCTTCTAATAGTACTCTTTGTAGTTATAATATTTAGTTGTTCAGTTGGAGCTGCAGATATTGCAATAGCCGATGCTGTACGAATAATATTTAAACCGTATAAATATAAGGGCGCTATGCACAGTGTTATATGGAATATAAGGATGCCCAGGGTTTTATTATCCGTACTGGTAGGCTCGTCACTGTCTGTGGCGGGAGTGGCATATCAAGGGCTATTTAGGAATCCTATGGCAGAGCCATATATACTTGGAATATCGGCGGGAGCTGCCTTTGGTGGTACACTTAGCATTGTCCTTGGAATAACAAATATTATAGGAATAGGTGGTACTAGTGCAATGTCCTTTTTAGGTGCTGTAGGGACAACTTTTTTGGTCTATAATCTAGGTAGCCATAAGAATAGAATATCTATGACATATCTATTGTTATCAGGTATTGCCATAAGCTCCCTTCTATCTGCTTTAATATCACTTATAATGATATTTAACAGGGAAAAGCTTAATAATATTATTATGTGGACTATGGGTAGTTTTACAAGCGCCAATTGGAGCAAGGTTATTGTAGCTTTAATATCTACATTTATAGGGGCGTCAGGTATATATTATTTTGCTAAGGATTTAAATCTAATGCTTTTTGGGGAAGAAAATGCGCAAAACCTTGGTATAAATATTGAAAAAACTAAAAAGATACTGCTAATTTTAGCTTCCCTAATTTCGGCTATTGCCGTATCTGTAAGCGGTATAATAGGCTTTGTAGGACTTATAGTTCCCCATGCAATTCGTCTAATTGCAGGGCCGGATCACAGGGTATTAATACCATGTTCAGTATTGGCTGGTGGCATATTTCTTGCCATAAGTGATACCTTGGCGAGGATACTGGCAATACCGATGGAAATTCCTGTTGGAGCAATAACGGCAGTATTTGGAGCGCCATTTTTCATATATCTACTAATAAAAAGCAAAAGATCGTCTGCTAGTATATAGGAGGCAAGTAATATGGGAGCTATTGAGATTAGAAACTTAAGCTGGAACTTTGAAAATAAAAGTATTTTAAAAAATATCTACTTAAATCTTGAAAAAGGCGAGTTTACCAGCATTTTAGGACCAAATGGTTCTGGAAAAACTACGCTCCTAAGGACCATATCTACCTGGTTAAAGCCTAGAAAGGGAACTATATATTTAGAAGGCAAAGATGTGCTGTCGTTTAGCAGCAAGGAGTTATCAAAGCATATGGCCTTTGTTCCTCAAAATACTAATATAGATTTTGAGTTTTCTGCACTAGATATTGTACTTATGGGTAGATGGACACATCTGAAAAATTTGGAAAATGAGAGTCTCGAAGATTTAGAAATAGCAAGGGAAGCTATGAATATTACAAATACATGGGAGTTCAGAGATAGAATAATAAACACGTTAAGTGGAGGTGAACGACAAAGGGTAATAATAGCTAGAGCCTTAGCAACACAGGCAAAAATACTGATCATGGATGAACCTGTATCCAATCTTGATATATATCATCAAATGGAAATATTAAGTATTATAAAATCCTTACAGCACGATAAAAAACTAACCGTTGTTACAGTGCTCCATGATGTAAATTTGGCCAGCCAGTACAGCGATAAAATAGTTTTTATGAAGGATGGATTTATAAAAAGCTATGGGGTTCCAGAAAAGGTATTGACCAGAGAGAATATAAATGATGTATATGATATAGATGTGTATATGACTAGACATCCTGTTATGGACTGTCCTTATGTTATTCCCTTGTGTACAAACAAAAAACAAGACACAGATAATGGAAAAATAATTATGTTTGACAGTATAAAAAACTTAAGAAATGGCAAATAAACTACTTACCATTTCTTTTATAGAGCTTCCTACGAGCTTCTAACCCCTGAAGGAAAGTAAAGAGTAGTTCTTCCTCTTCTTCATATAATTGTTCCATTTTTTTTAGGATGAGAGCACATTGAAGTCCTATTGTATTTTCTAGTTGATCGGATTCTCTTATGGATATAGCTTTTTTAGAAGGTTTATACCCTATTAAGTAATCTATGCTTACATCGTATATTTCTGCAAATGCTTTTAACATATCTACATCTGGAGTGCGTTCATTTCTTTCATAATTGGAAAGGGATGCATTGGTAATTCCTAAAAGTTTTGCTGCTTGTATCTGAGTCCATCCCTTTTCTTCACGTAACATGCGAAGTCTTTCTCCTAGTAATCTATCCATTGCTACCATCCATTTCTATTTATATATTTTAATTTTACCATGGGGGAAAAAAATATCCTTTGTTTTAAACAAAATGAATATAGAGGCTTGATTTTAACTTAATGTTTATCTATAATAGGGGAAGGTCAATCAACAATAAAAATTAAGCATACATAAGGAGATGAATATAAAATGATATATAGGGATCTACCCGAATATAAATGCGAACAGGTGATTGATTCGTATGAAGCTGCTAAGAAAGAATTAAGATTTCTGACAGATAAAGTAATGTTATCCTGTAACCGAACAAATATTTCCTTATTTAGCGATGTTGTAGATTGTTTATCAAATGATGATAAAAAACATGGTGATAAAATGGCTTACAATATGATACATGCACTTAATAATATAGAAGATGTGACTATGGATATGTGTAAAAGTATAAACACCCTTGCTACCGAATTGTTTGTGCTTTATAATGATTACGGCATAAAAAAATAAAGGGTGATGAATAATTGGAAAATATAGGAATTATAGCAGACTTTGACGGTACAATAACAAGGCTTGATTCCAATGATGGATTGTTTAAAAAGTTTGGCAATACAGAAACAATGGAAATTGAGCAGGCAGTGAGGGAAGGGCGAATAAGCCTCAAGGACGCATTTATCGAACATTTTAAACGCTTAAAATTAACGGAAGGGGAGTATGAAGATTTTATATGGGATAATATACATTTAGCCAAAGGATTTAGAGAGTTTTATGCCCATGTAGAGGAGATGCAAATTCCTTTTGCAATCGTAAGTGGAGGATTTACAAATGCCATTGATCTGGTTCTGAAGAGGGAGAATATTAAGGGAATAAAGGTTTATGCAAATAGACTGGTATTTAATAATGCGGATATAAATGTAGAGTTTGTGAATAAAATTGATGAATGTATCACTAGTTTGGGACCATGTGGTAATTGCAAACTAAAAAATCTAATGGATTTTAAGACATTTTGTAAAGAGGTTATTTTTATAGGTGACGGTATAACCGATAGATGCATTGCAGCAGATGCAGATATAGTGTTTGCAAAGGATGGCTTGGCTGATTATTGTAAAGAACAAAGCATACATTTTATACCCTATAATGATTTTTATGATGTATCCCGTTTGATATTTGGTGAAGGTATGGAGAATAATAACTAGAGAAAAATATCTTTCGAAAGGACGGGGTTGAATGGAACAGTATTTTGTAGATATCCATGTGCACGTCGGTAGGTCTTCAAATGGTAGGATGATAAAATATGGTACATCGAGGGACCTTACATTAAAGAATATTGCCTATGAATCTAGATATAGAAAGGGTATAAATGTTATTGGAGTGGTGGATTGTATTTCCCCATGGATAATAGATGATATGGAGGATATGCTGGAACGTGGCGAGTTGGAGGAGATACCAGATGGTGGGATGATATATAAAGACGATCTGGTAATATTAGCAGGCGCTGAGATAGAGACTAGAGAACCTTCATATGGATGCAGTGTTCATTCTTTGGTTTTCATGCCTGATTTTAAAGGCATAAAAGAGTTGTCAAATATAATGAAAATGCATATGACTAATATGGAAAACAATGCTATCATAAGCAGGCTATCAGGTAGAGAGCTTATTGACATAGTAGATGATTTGGGAGGTATATATATACCAGCCCATGTATTTACACCATATAAAGGATTCTATGGTGCCTGTACTGACAGGCTTATCAATGTGTTTGGAGATGCTCTGGATAAGATCTTTGCCATAGAGTTAGGATTGAGTGCGGATACATATATGGCCTGTCAGGTATCAGAGCTTGATAAAATGGCACTTACCAGCAATTCTGATGCCCATTCTCTTTCTAAAATGGGGCGGGAATACAATATCCTTGAGATGGATCATTTGAGTTATACAGAGGTTATAAAAGCATTAAAGGGTGAAGATGGTAGGAGAATAGTATCAAATTACGGTTTAAATCCAGTGCTAGGTAAATATCATAGGACATTTTGTCTTGAATGTGGACATATTATTGATGCACATCCACCGGTTACTAAATGTCCAAACGATCCTAAGCATAAAGTGGTTATGGGCGTTAAAGATCGATTAACGGTTATTAGAGATAGGGAGGATTGTCCCATAGAATTAAATCGCCCGCCTTACCATTATCAAGTGCCCCTTGAGTTTTTACCTGGAGTAGGGCCCAAGACCATAGGGAAACTCCTGGATAAGTTTGGCACAGAAATGAATATACTGCATAGGGCGACTACTGATCAAATAGCCAGTGTAGTAGGTGAAAAGGTGGCTGATATGGTTATAAAAGGGCGGGAGGGAAAACTTAATATAGCACATGGTGGCGGAGGTGTATACGGAAAGGTCATTAGCTGACCTTTTTTTTATCTTATAAAAATATTTTTGATGTGATAATATAGATTGGAGAATGATAGGAGCAGATAAGGGGAGATTTTTTTATGATTTGTATAACTACAGCTCTTATATGGGAGGCCAAGCCAATAATAGAGTTTTATAGCATGAAACTTTATCATGAGAGTCCCCCATTTAAAGTATATAGGGGAGAGGATATAGTTTTGGTGGTAAGCGGAACAGGCAAGGTAAACGCAGCAACTGCTACTGCCCATGTACTTACCCTTTTAGATAATTTAGATGATTGGGCTGTCGTAAATATAGGTATATGTGGTACAAGATCAAAGAATTTGCCCATAGGTATGCCACTTCTTATAAACAGGGTCATAGATAATGGAACAGGTAGAGAGTTTTTTCCAGATATATTGCTTGACCATTCTATGAAGGAAGGAAATATAATGACATATGATCGGGTGATAGACGAAGAGGCAGATGTGCCCCATGATACCCAATTGCTAGATATGGAGGCTGCAGGTTTCTTTGAAGGAGCAGCTCATTTTCTCCCGCCTCATAGAATACAGGCCATAAAGGTTGTATCGGATTATGCCGACGCCTCGATCGGTATAATTGATAGGCATTTTATAGAAAAATGTATAGGGGATGCAATGCCTTATATAGATATATTCTTAACAAATTTAAATACATTCTTAAAAACCACTCTGGGGAATGGTTTGGATCATAATGATATGGTAAAATTAGAACGCATAAGAAGTCATTTGCATTTAACATCCACCCAATATTATCAGTTAAAGGATATGGCATATAGATATAAGTTGATGAATAAAAGGGATTTGCCAGACTTTCAAAATATAATGGATATGGAGATAAAGGTAAAACAGGAAGGTAAAAGGGCATTTGATATGATAAAGGCGGTGCTTTTAGATGAATAACTTTTCACACATATATATAGAAAAAGATGCTATAGACTATCCGGTTACAAAGGAGATATTAAGGCGATTTAAAAATAGTAGCATCATATATATAAATCATTATAAGGATGTATTTAATAGATCTAGGCAGAATTTTATGCTGCAGAAAAGATCCCAAAATCTTATCCTTGCTGTAAAGCAATCCCTATTTTTATATGAGGGACCGGATATATGTCAGAATTTTGGACATAAAAATTTTTACTATGCATCTACCATATTAAATTGCATATATGACTGTCACTACTGTTATCTTCAGGGTTTATATCCTTCTGCCAATATAGTGGTCTTTGTGAACATAGATGATTTTTTTATGGAGGTAGATAAATTTTTATACAAAGAACCTATTTATCTTTGTGTATCCTATGACACGGATCTCATGGCACTTGAGGGAATTATCCCCTATACTTCCAAGTGGATAAGGTTTGCAAAGGCAAGGCCGAAACTATTGATGGAAGTACGCACAAAGAGTGCTAATTATAAAACGATAGGGGATATGGAGCCATTAGAAAATGTGATACTTGCATGGACTCTATCTCCAAAGGAGATAATAGAACGCTATGAAGCTAGAACTCCTTCGTTAGATGCACGTCTAAAGGCAGCAAAATTGGCAATGGATCAAGGATGGAACGTGCGTATATCAATAGAGCCCATAATAAATATAAAAGGGTGGCGGGAGATATATAGGACATTTATAGAATATATATTTGCCTATCTTCCATCTAATGCTATCTATGATATAAATCTTGGACCATTTAGAATGAATAGGGAGTATTTTAAGACGATATATAAATTTAGAGCTGATACGGACGTATTTTGTCTGCCTATGGAATGCAAAGGCGATGTAGTATGCTGTAGCAATCAAAATAATATGGTACAATATATGTATGAAATCATATCAAAGTATTATCCTCAAGATAAGATCTATATCTAATTAAAGCACTATTTTTTTTATAGAAGGGGAGATATATATGTCTAAGATAAGTATAAAGTCGGCACCTAGCATAGAGTATGGAGAGTGTGTACGGATAGCGAATGGCTCCATAGATTTAGTAGTAACAGTAGGTACAGGGCCAAGGATTATAAGGTTTGGCTTTACAGGCGGACCAAATGAATTTTGTTCAGGTGTTCAAAATATTACCCCTGTGGAAGATGATTTTTGGTATATACATGGTGGTCACAGGTTTTGGCATAGTCCAGAGAATATGCCTAGAAGTTATATGCCCGATAATGATCCTGTACAATGGGAGGAGATATCAAATGGTATAAGGGTAGTACAAAAAGTAGAGCCATGGGTGCAGATACAAAAAGAGATGGAAATTACCATGTGCCCCGACAGCAATAAGGTGCGGGTAATGCACAGACTTACAAATAAAAATGCCTGGCCAATAGAGTTATCTGCATGGGGACTTTCTGTCATGGCGCCTGGTGGTAAGGAGATAATACCTCAGCCAAATAAGGATACGGGACTTTTACCTAATAGGGTATTGTCCCTTTGGCCATATACCAAGATGAATGATCCTAGGGTTTATTGGGGAGATAAATACATAACACTGACCCATGATCCATCTATGGAAGCTCCTTTTAAGATTGGTCTATCCAATGAGCATGGATTTGCAGCATATTTTAACCATGGTAATCTATTTATACTAAGATACAAGCATCAAAAAGATGCTACATATCCGGACTTTGGTGTATCTTATGAGACATATACTACTGATTTTATGGTGGAGATGGAAACATTATCTCCTTTGACCAAGCTCCCGCCTGATGGAAAATTAGAGCATTTAGAGGAGTGGGAGCTAGTAGGAGGCGTAGATATGCCGGATAATGATGAAGATAAGATTCAGGAAATAGCAAGTAAATTTCTAATATAGAAATAAGGTTGTTTTTTAGCAGTATGATAAATTTTATGGAACTTAGCAAGCAAAAATTACAAATAATTAAGTGGTAATATATATAGCAATATGCTATTATAGTACAGTAATACTAAATACTTAATATAATTTATGCATAACGGAGGGATTTTTATATGGGTAAGGTAAAGATAGGCATTATTGGTGCAGGATCCATAAGTCAATTTCATATCCATGGTTATCAACAATTGCCGGATGTAGAACTCACAGCCGTATGTGATATTAATGAGGAACGGGCTAAATTAGCAGCAGAAAAGTATGGTATACCTCATGTATTTACTGATTTTAATGAGATGCTAAAAAGTGTAGAGTTAGATGGCGTAAGCGTGTGCACATGGAATAATGCCCATGCTCCTGCTAGTATTGCTGCTCTTAAAGCAGGGGTAAATGTACTCTGCGAAAAACCCATGGCTATGAATGCAGGGCAGGCTGAGGAAATGCTTAAGGTTTCAAAGGAGACTGGCAAACTTCTCATGATAGGTTTTGTAAAGAGATTTGAGGACAAAACACAGCTGGTTAAAAAATTAGCTGATAACGGTGAGTTTGGAGATATCTACTATGCAAAGATAGGTTATACTAGAAGGCGTGGAAATCCTGGTGGTTGGTTCTCCAATAGGGAGCTCTCCGGTGGTGGTCCATTGATAGATTTAGGTGTTCATGTAATTGATCTGGTTAGGTATGTAATGGGTAAGCCCAAGGCAGTATCAGCTTATGGTAATACCTTTAATAAAATAGCTTCTAGGACAGATATAGTTCAGACTGGTGACTACAAAGCAGCTTCCAATCAGGGTGAAGATATAAACAACGTAGAAGATGCGGCAGTAGGTGTAATAAATTTTGATAACGGTGCTACCGTAACATTAGAAACCAGCTGGGTACAGCATGTAAAGGAAGGGCAAACGTACTTAGAGCTATATGGCTCAAAAGCAGGTATATCTTTAGAACCCAAAGTAGAAATATCCGGTGAAAAGGATGGTATGATGATAGATTGGGCACCTGTAGTATCATTTAATGATGATTTTCAGACCATATTTGATAGGGAAGTGGCCCATTATGTAGATTGTATAAAGAACGGTACAATCTGTAGAAATCCTGCAGAGGATGGAGTGGAAGTTATGAAGATATTGGATGCTGTATATGAATCTGCAGAGACTAAAAAAGATGTAAAAATAAAATAATTTTAATATTGAGATAGGTTATTAACTCTAAATATAAAAGGCTATGCAATAATATTGCATAGCCTTTTATTACATCACTGTACCGTGGCACTTTTTATATTTCTTGCCGCTATGGCAAAAGCAAGGGTCATTTCTTTCCCATTTAGTATCACAGAAAAGCTTTTGTTGTTCATTATTCTGTGTTTTAATTTCATGGGCAAGTTCTTTAAGCTTTGGAATAGCATGATCATAAAATTTTTTCCATCCGCTGCATAGCCAACTTATATTCTTAGGGTTGTTTCCGGCATATATTCTATGTTTTAGACAATCACCTGAACAGTACATAAGATGGGGACAACTATTACATAGGTGGTTCCACTCATTTTTCTGCTGTCCGAATGCTCCGTATAGCGATGAATTTTGAAAAGTTTCCCAGCCTGTATCCATTATGTTCCCTAATTTTAATTTGGGGTCGACAAAAAAGTCACAAGGATATATATCGCCATTGTGTTCTACCACAAAATAATGTCTACAGTCTCCTGCCATGGTACAGGTACTATAGTTGCCATACATCATAAATTCCAGTAAAGAATCAAAAAGTCTTATGGATACTTTAAATACTCCAGTTTTAAGCCATTCATCAAACAATTCACACAAAAAATCGCCCCAGGCATCTCCTGTAATGGCAAAGGGAAGCATATTTCCCCCCTCATCGAATTCTACACAAGGGATATATTGATGAAAGAAAAGACCCATATCGCATAGATAGTTATATACCTCTTTGGCATGGCCTACATTGGCTTCATTTACCAGAGTAAGTATATTAAACTCAACCTTATTTCTATTGAGGCAATCTATAGCAGATATGACCTTATGATGTGTACCTTCCTGCCCTGCGTCTTTTCTATATTTGTCATGTATATAGGCAGGGCCATCTAGGCTTAGACCTACTAAAAAATTATATTCATGAAGCAACTTTGCAAAACTATCATCTAGAAGCGTACCATTGGTCTGTAGCCCATTGCTTACTACACTACCCTTTTTACCATATTTTTGCTGAAGGGATACTACTTCTTCAAAAAATTCCACTCCCATTATAGTAGGTTCTCCACCCTGCCAGCCGAATGCATATAGGGGTTGCGGTGTGGACATATAAGATGATATCACCCTGTCTAGAGTTTTTCTATCCATCCGATGCACAGAACTTTCAGGATATAATCTGTATTTATCAAAATAAAAACAATAGGTACATCTTAAATTACAGTCTGCAGATGCCGGTTTTATAAGCAGTGAAAAAGGTTTTACAGGCATAAACATCTTCTCCATCTATTAAGTATTATTATTTAATATTCTAACATACATTAGACTTGTTTTCACTGCAATTTAATAAAAAATATAGATATATGCTGGCTATTGCTGTCTTTGGATACGCTAGGGCTACAAGCCTTCTCAATTTATCTGGTTTTTCGCTGTCGATGTCTGTATTAGATAGATAAAGTGGAAGGAATTTTTTATCTATGCGTAATTTGGCCAATAGTGGTTTATCATTTTGTTGTGCTTTTTCATAATGTTTTGAAATCTCTATGCCTATTTGTTTTTTATACGTATTAAATTCATAGCTATTTTGCATATCATAGTATTTTTCTATGATATGCTCATTAAGATCTTGTAGAGTATATATCTTTGTTTTATCCACTTCTAGCTGCTCGGCAGTAATTTCTGCCATTGCAATGCGCCATGCAATCTTTATATCAAGGGTTGGATCTGCGTATCTGTTTATAAATCGTATCATCTTATCGGTTATTACATTGTTTATAGGTCCTCTAGGGGTTATATCCATGTTTACATTAGCTCCTAATATCTCACATATCTCCTGTATGCTTATACAACCGTCAAATGCGTAGGAATTTTCATAATTTCCTATTGGATTATTTGCTATATAAAATGTTTTACCCTTAATTATGCCAAATACTTTCATTGTATCTGCATATCCTATATCGATATTGGTTTGGGCTCTTTTGGGATTAAATTCCAATGGACGTCCAAGGTCATGATCACTCTTTATGGTAATAATATTAAGGTCATCTTCCTTGGCTTTTTTTGTGGGAGTACCAAACCCTGTTATATCCACTACTATTATATCTTTTATTCCCTTTGATGCCATGAGGGATATGGGGACATTGTCATATATACCGCCATCTATGAATTTCTTATTATCTATTTCGATGGGTTTAAAAGCAGGGAAACAGGCACTAGCAACCAGATATTCAACTAGTTTGCCCTTTGGTATGTCTTCCTTAAAAATCTGTAAGGGTTTAAAGTCGCTTAATGAGAATGTGACAAGGCCCAAATCTATAGGAGATTTACGTACTTTATCCTCGTTTATGTATTCTTTTAAAAGCCTTATAAGAGGGGTTATATCCAAGCCCCCAGATGTTAGAGCATTTTTTATTACTGTAAATATATTGGTATGCTTTTTATACATCTCTTTAGATTCCCACAGGTCTTTTTGTATATTTATTATATATTCTACTGACATGCTGCACCATCCAAAACTGGTAAGGGCAAATTCCCCTTGAGTTATCATGGCGCCATTGAGTGCACCTACCGATGTCCCAGTAACCGCTTTTATAGGGATTCCCAAGTCCCTAAGTGCTTGCCACACACCTATTTCATAGCTTCCCTTTGCACCGCCTCCTGATAGCACCAAACCGTATCCGTCCATACATATCATCTCCCATATTGCCTTTTTTAGTTTGGTTCAAATAGTATCATAGCATATATTAAGGGAAATGTATATATTATGTAAACTACATAATCACGTTTGATATCAATCAGTTTTGTGTTATATGTAACTGTGAGGCAAATATTTTGCTATTAGTTTTTTCATTTACTCCCTCTATGAATATTATTCCTTCGTCTGTAATACCTGTATATTTGTATAGCGTTATAGTATCTCCAGGCAACGATTCGTTCATATAGCAGATTTGTATGGATTTTGCACTATGGTTTTTTAGATCTTCCATGGTAAAGCAATCCATTATAAAATCAATGTATTTAGAGTTATTTAGATGTCCGTTCATATCGATATCACTGCAGCCAATGACCCTCCTGTATGCTATTTTAGGTTGGCCTGAGGGCCTTATTTTTCCCAATGTGCAATCAATAGCCCGTTCTTTGATTATCTTAGGGTAGTCTATGGCTATAGTTTCTGATCTCTTTATTTCCCGAGTTTCTACGTCAACTATTACCCACATGGATATGGCTTTTGCAATTATATTGCCTTGTATATCCTTTATATAATAGTCCCTTTCGAATTGAAATCTTTTTGGAATTTGAGGCCATGTTTCAAGTATTATCTCTTCATCCCATATTGGGTATCGGAGCATGTCTACCCTCATACGTATTAACACCCAAGCAACTCCATGTTCTTCTTCTATGGTATTAAAGCCTATTCCAAGGTTATCTGCATGTAGTCCTGCGATTTCTTGGAAATAATTAAAGGCAGCACTTAGCTTTAGTTTCTTTGTAAAATCAACATCATTTACTAGTACCTGATACTCTTTTGTATATTTTGAAACAGGATCCATGATAGATACCTCCTGTATTTATGAAAAATGCTTTACTTCCAATTATAACACCATCTCTAGTAAAAGTTAATTAAATAAAAATAATTAATTCAAAACCAGTGAATTAGTTGATATAATATAGAGTATAAAATGACGGAGGTGGAGATATGGATGTACGTTTTGTAGAAGAAAAATATGTTGATGATATAAATAGACTAATGAGGTATTGTTTTAACCTTTCTAATGATGCTCCTGGGTGGTTTACGAAGGAAACCTTAGGTGAAAATCATACAATAGGAGCATTTGAAGGGGATAATTTAGGGGCATCCATTTGTGCATGGCCATATCATATATGGTTTAATGGCAAGGAAGTGGGAATGGGCGGTATTGGGAATGTAGCTACTTTTCCTGAATATAGATATAAAAAATGCGTAGGTAGTCTCCTTGTAAAATCCTTAGAGATTATGAGAAAACGGGATCAGATATTTTCATTGCTTGGCCCATTTTCGTATAGCTTTTATAGAAAATATGGCTGGGAGATGGGATATCACTATAAGATATATACATTTGAGATGGATGACTTCAAAAAATTTAAAACTGTATATGGTAGTTATCATATATTAGGTGAGGAAAACATAGATGAAATGGATAGGGTATACAGGTCATTTATACACAGGTATAATGGTACCGTTATAAGGGATAGGAATATTTGGAAGAAGATACTTAAAGATCAAGATAAGGGGACAATACATCGATATGGGGTATATAGTGATTGCGGGGAGTTAGAAGGATATCTATTCTATAATATAAACGATGGGATTTTTCATATAAAAGAGCTCGTATATAGTTCATTAGAATCTAAAGAGGCTTTGTTTAGATTTATATATCTGCATAATGCTCAGGCTTCTAAGATACAATGGATGGCCCCTAGTGATGACAATACTCTATTTATCATTGATAATCCTAGGAAGGATGTAAAGATGGTACAGGGTATGATGATTAGGGTAATAGATGTTAAAAAGGTGCTCAAGCTATATCCTTTTAGTACTAAAGATGCTATTAGTTTTTCTATTAAAGTGGATGATCCATGGGCAGAGTGGAATGATAAGACATTTAAAGTGGATATAGGAGATAGTATCATAGTAGAGGATGATCTAGATGATAGATTTGATATTAGATGTTCTATACAGACCTTTTCCCAACTTATTATAGGATATATAGATATGGTGGAAGGGGCAGAAATGGGGAAGATACAGGGGGATAGAGAAGTTATAGAGAGGGTAGGAGCATTATTTCACAAAAAACCTACCTATATCAATGACTTTTTTTAAAAAAAGATGAACGAACAATTTAAAACCACTTTATACAATATGTGTGGGCAGATATATATACCATATGATCTTAAAAACAGCAAAAAACATAAGATATTGCATATAAGCGATACACCTTATAATATATATGCACCTTTAAATAGACTTATAAAGGCTTTAAAACCTGATGTTATAGTGCATACAGGGGATATGGTAGATGATATAAAACTCGAGATATGCCCATATAAGATAGATGTATATAAAAAAAGTGTAAGGCGTCTTATACGTATATTGGAAAATTCCGGGGCACAGAGTATATATATAGTGCCAGGCAATCATGATGATGGAAAATATATAAAAAAAGAGGCTCCAAGCTTTAATATTATAGCAGAGGGCACATTGATATCCATAGGGGATATGTCGTTTTGCCTGTCCCATGATGGATGTAATATTATAGATGGTGCAATGTACAATCTATATGGACATAGTAAGAATATCCGTACTACAAAAGCAGGTGGTAGCTATTATCTAAATGGTATAGAGCATATTCATGTGCTTTTGTATCCAGATGAGGAGGTATATTATTTACCATATCCAATAGGTACTAATGATGCAAGGTTTAATAGATGTAAGATTTCTATCTAAGGAGGCTTAGAGATGATCTCTACTTTAAGGTATGGGCCAAATTTTGTAGTATTGGGCTCCCGCCAACCAGATGATTTAAATGCCTGTCTTTTGGACATTTTGGATAGTAAAAATGTGCCTCCTGATCAGGCACTTAATTTGGTGTATGAAAATGCCACTGTAGTATTTATAGTACCGCCTAATATGTTACATGCAAGCTTTGATGATGTAAAGTATACGCTTTTTGTATATAAGGGTGCTGATCAGGTGCTTGCTGATATATTAAACCATAGGATAAATCATCTTATGACCGATGTAAGACTGGGGCCGAGCAGTATAATAATGCGTACTGTGGGAAACTACATGAAGATGGTAGAGAATATAGGAGAACGGTATAATGGTAGTATAGCCCCATTTATGGAGTGTTTGGATAATGGTACATCCGACACCAGTATCATAAGCTTTACCGAGCATCCTTTGAATAGGCGGGTGACACTTGACGATTTAAAATCTGAGAGTTTGCTTGTGCCAGTTAGGCCGGATAGATTATACAGGGAACTTAGAAGCTATGCCCTTCGATATTTAAATGAGGCATTGGATGGCGAGGAATGGTATGAGCTCCTTATTAGGATATATGATAAGTTTGGTGCCTATGATTTGCATTTTGAACGGCTTATGCTGGTGCTTGACAGCTTGGAGATAGGAATAGATCTTGGAGAGACTTGGACCAAGGAATATGCCCTTCACCTCATGCCTATTATGGTCTATCAATTGAGGTATATTACAATTACTCCTCCAAGGGAGATGAAAAAGATACTTGTGGGGCTGGAATATTTAGATAATGGAGACAGAATAGTTGATTATGACCTTCATATAAGGAACAGAAAGCTTTCTTGGACCGATGCAGTGGATAGAAAGTTCAAGGGGAAAAAAGAGGCGGGAGTTGAATATAGGAAGCGGATCATGTCCATACTTACCCCTGAAGAAAAGATCAGAATGGAAAGATTGGAAAAGGAGATATCAAAAAGTCGCAGCTAAAAAACTGCGACCAGTATCATCCTAATGTGGTGTCTAAGAACATCATTATTACGAACCCCAAGAGCACGCCGTACGTAGCAAGGCGTTGATATCCTCTAGAATGGGTTTCTGGTATTATTTCATCGCTTATGACAAATAGCATTGCACCTGCAGCAAATGCTAGTGCCCACGGCAGTATAGGTTCAGCTACTTGTACCAGCGCTGCTCCAATAATACCCCCTATAGGTTCTACTAATCCTGTAAGGAGTGCAATAAAAAATGCCTTTGATGGTTTATAATCCTCCCTGAGGAGTGATAGTGCTACGGCAAGGCCTTCTGGCATATTTTGTAGGCCTATACCTATGGCAAGACTAAGACCGTTTTTATAATCCCCCCCGCCAAAGCCTACGCCTACAGCAAGGCCCTCCGGGAAATTATGTATTGTTATGGCTATTATAAACAGCCATATCTTTTTAAGGCTAGATTCTTTACCCTCCATACCTGCTATGGTATGGAAATGAGGTAACATTTTGTCTATGTAGTCAAGGAATATACCTCCAAGCATTACGCCGCCTGCCGTTATGGCAGCGCCTTTTGCTCCTCCACCACCCTTCTCGATTGCAGGTAGTATTAGACTGAATGATGTTGCGGCCAGCATTACCCCGGCGGCAAAACCTAGCATTGCATCTAGGACGCTTTCTTTTATATTTTTTGTAAAGAGTACTGGTAATGCGCCTACTGCAGTGGCCAAGCCTGCTAGCAGACTAGCTAGTGAACCAGTAAGTACTATGTTTTCGCCCAAAATATCATTCCTTTCCCATGTTAATTATTTGCTATTTATATATAAAGCATTAGTTTTTGAAAGAAGGTGGCTAATTGATATATAACCGAAAGAGAAGCCTTATAATCATAAATCTTATATTAATAATAACATTAATTTCTGGATGTAGCATAGAAATTATAGATTACGCCGGTGATGATAGTAAAACAGCGGAACAAAATGTAGATGAAAGTGGAGAGCTATATGCACACTTTTTAGACGTGGGACAGGGTGATGCTATATTGGTACGCTTACCGGGAGGTAAAAATATGCTTATAGATGCAGGACCAAATAGCAGTTCAGATAAAGTGGTAGGCTATTTAAAAAAGGAAGGTATAAAAAAGATAGATGTATTGGTAGGGACGCATCCCCATGAGGATCATATAGGGGGGATGGCGGAGGTTATAAAAAATTTTGATATAGGTAGTATATATATGCCTAAAGTAACCCATACTTCGAAGACATACAAGAGAATGCTAGAGGCTATAAAGGGAAAGAATCTTAAGATAAATAGTGCCATTGAAGGTATGGATATTCCATTGGAAGGGGTAGAGGCAAAGATCTTGGCACCATCTAAGGATATGTCATCTGATAATTTAAACGATTATTCCGTAGTAATAAGATTAGTATACAAGGACACGGTGTTTATATTCCAAGGAGATGCCGAGGCAAAAACTGAAGAACGCATACTCGATGGGGCATATGATATACATGCTGATGTGATAAAGATAGGGCATCATGGTTCTAGAACTTCTAGTACAAAAGAATATATAGACAAGGTAAATCCTAAATATGCCGTTTTGATGCTGGCAGAAGGTAATGACTATGGGCATCCCCACAGGCAGACTATGGAACTATTAAAGGGCAAGGGTATAACCATATATCGTACCGATCAATGTGGTACTATAGTGGCTAAATCCGATGGTAATGAGATATCATTTAACTGTAAACCAGGAGATTATTCCTATCCAAAGAAGAAATGAGGAGGGATATAAATGGAGAAGACGGGAGTGCTGGATCGGATAGAGGGGGATAAGGCGGTAATAGAACTCGATGATGGCAATATCATATGGGTATATGCATGTAATCTTCCCAAAGATGCTAGGGAAGGCAGTGTATTGTCCATAGATGATGATAGAATAATACTCCTTGAGGAAGAAACTAAGAAAAGGCGGGAGGAGATACAAAAACTTATGGACGATCTATTTATCGACTAAAAAACGGAACCTATATGGTTCCGTTTTTTGATATTTTAAGCACTTGTTCAACATCCTTATCCCCTCGACCTGATAGATTAACTACTATGATATCTTGAGGAGATAAATCTTTTGCTAGTTTCTGTGCATAGGCTACTGCATGGGCACTCTCTAGAGCAGGGATAATGCCTTCAACGTGGGAAAGTTCAAAAAATGCATCTAAGGCTTCTTGATCGGTAATAGATACGTATTTAGCTCTGCCCGTGTCCTTATAGAAGCTATGTTCTGGTCCTACTCCTGGATAATCTAGACCTGCTGATATAGAATACACTGGTAGAGGTTGTCCCTTATCATCCTGCAATAAGTATGATTTAAAACCATGTAGTACTCCTGGGCTGCCTTTACATAATGTAGCTGCATGTTTGCCTGTATCTAATCCCTTTCCTGCCGGTTCTACCCCTATCATTTTTACATCTTTGTCCTCATAGAATGGAGAAAAAAGGCCTATGGCATTGCTCCCGCCACCTACACACGCTACTAGATAGTCAGGAAGGCGACCTTCGACTTCTAATATTTGCTTTTTTGTTTCAATGCCAATTATTGATTGAAAATGCTTTACCATAGCGGGGTATGGATCTGGTCCTACGGCAGATCCTAGCATATAGTAGGTGCCTGCGCAGTTCTGTATAAGGTCAGATAGGGCAGCATCTACCGCTTCCTTCAATGTAGCAAGGCCTTCTTCCACAGACACCACATTTGCACCTAAAAGTTTCATGCGAAATACATTTAATGCCTGGCGGTCCATGTCTTCTTTTCCCATATATACCGTACAGTCCATATCAAACAAAGCACAAGCTGTGGCAGTGGCTACACCATGCTGACCGGCTCCCGTCTCTGCAATTATACGTTTTTTACCCAAACGTTTTGCGAGCAATACCTGTCCTATGGTATTGTTTATTTTATGGGCACCTGTGTGATTTAGGTCTTCACGCTTTAGGTATATCTTTGCACCACCCAACTTTTCGGTAAGTCTTTGGGCAAAGTATAGGGGATTTGGTCGTCCAATATAGTATCTATTGTAGTATTCAAGCTCTGATATAAATGCTGGATCATTTTTGTAATGGTAGAATGCTTGTTTTATCTCTTCAAGCACTTTTACCAATTCTTTTGGAACATATCGTCCACCGTAATTTCCATAATATCCATTTTTGTTTTCCATATATATTCTCCTCTCTTCTCTTCTTGTCTCATCTAATAAATGGTATATTGATATCATCTTACATTATGCACCTTTACATTGTCAATCCCCATTTCATAGGAGTTTTTTAAATGCCAGTGCAGCACTTATATAAAGGATATATCCATTAATATATATATTCTGTATCTATAGTTCTATATTTTTTTGGTGTTGCATTTAATTATACAACGAAAATTCAAATTACGAATTGAATTTATAAATTTTTTGAGTTTCCGCAAAATGCAAAAAGATTAACAAAATAAAAGAATATTACTAAAAAATGTGACTATAATATTTCTTCTACTCCTTTAGGCTTATTTTGCGCACACGAAAGAGACCTAATTTTAAAGGTCTTTTTTGTGTGCTAAATTTTCAAAGTACATATCTATATATTTAGCAAGCTAAATCGAATTTTAGCTGTCTAGGTCCGGAATCTCGAACAGGAAACCAATCCTTAATTCCTGTCCGAGCATAATTTAGCGTCTTGTATAGGCCATCTGCAATCCTATAATAATAGAACCAGACAGTCTTCCTAATTCCTCTTGCATTAGCAATTAATCTATTAGTAAGCTTATTTTTATTTTCAACCATAATGCCAATAAGCCCAATAGCATAGGTCAATAAACTATTTAAATTATTGATAGCTTTTAAGCTTCTTACCCTAAAATTTTCAAAATCAAAACTCTGTTTCTTAAACCGAAAGTATTCCTCAATTCTCCATCTCGACATATAAGTATAAACAATTCCCTTTAGATCTTCTTTATTTTTTATAGGCTTATTGGTAGCAATCATCATAGGCTTTTCTCCTAGTCCATAAACCAATACAAGCCAAACAGGTTCTTTATTGGCTGTCACTTTTACATTCAGGTGACTAGCGTAAACAACAACTTTTGACTTTTTACCTTTATTTCGAAAAGTTAAATTCATCCTAACTTTTCCCTTTCTTGAATCCCTTAAGGTGGTGGATTTATACCATTTACCTTTCCAAAATAATTTGCGTCTTTCTGTAAGACGTATAATATAGTATTGATCTTTTTCATGCATAAATTGGAACATAGAGTTCATATCGTATCCTCTATCAAATACAAATGTTCCCTTCCCATTTATGGATTCTATAACTTTCTCCAAGCCATTAAAAGTTACTGTATTTGTAGATTTATAACTTTTTTCTTTAGATGAATGAACATGGGAAAAGAGGCTCAATGGTTGCTTATTCTCTTTAGATAATCCTACTATTTCAGTAACCATGTATCCCTTCTCATATTTGTTTTCTTTACTTGATCCATCTCTTACTATGCCTAAATCTTCAAATGCTTGCCCATGTGGTTTTATTATGTCAGAATCATCTACTAGTATTACTGGGTCTTCCTCTATATTTTTCACTATTTGCCTAATATAATTTTCATCAATTTGAGGAGAAAGGTCTTTCTCTAGGTTCTGACCTAAACGATCAACAGTATTTATAACTTTGATTGGTTCCTTTAAAGCCTTTGCCATATCACTTAATATCACACTTTTGGAAGACAAAATCCCGAATACACTATCAGCAACGAATTTTCTTTCAACTTTATTTTCTTTTGGAACTAATGATTTTGAGAAATTTACAATTTTCCTTTTGCTTTGGTACACATCTGTGGTAGAATAGTACATAGAAAAGCCTCCTTTGATTTTGTTTAGTAGGATTTTGTTCCCAAACTAATTATACTAAACATTCAGGGGCTTTTCTATGTTTTTGGCATGTTTTATAGCATTTTGAACCATCTTAGTCATATTTTTTACTATAAAATCAAATTTATATCACGGCCATAATTTTTTGCTCTAAATTGCAATATTAAATGCAACACTTTTTGAGAAAATCATACTTATCCATTTACTTCCTCTTGTCAAGGGGAGGGTGGAGATTTTCGAGTGTATACGAGAAAATACTACCCAACCTTGACAACG